>JAUVGM010000288.1 GCA_030593785.1 Gammaproteobacteria bacterium
GTGAGCTTGATGAAGAGCGTATGCAACAAGCGGCTAAGCATCTAATAGGTGAGCATGATTTCTCTTCCTATCGAGCGCTAGGTTGTCAGGCAAAATCACCTGTTCGCACACTTTATCAATTTGATATTACACGTCAGGGAAATTTTATTTTTCTCGATATTGAAGCAAATGCTTTTTTACACCACATGGTGAGAAACATGGCGGGTGTACTCATGACAATTGGTGCCGGTGAGCAGGAACCCATTTGGGCGAAAACAGTCTTAGAGCTGGAGGATCGTACCTTAGGTGGAATCACGGCTGCTCCACATGGTCTGTACCTAGTTCGGGTGGATTACCCAGAAGAGTTTGTGTTGCCAAAAATAGTCAATTTACCGTCATTTGCATAAAATTTAGAATTTAGGACTGTAAGTTATTGTTTTATAGTAAATATTGCTAAATTATTTGTTAATAAAAACTAAAATTTCGTAGTAATGTGCCGATAATATAAACGGATAAATACATTTAGATAGCGAAGCGCTATTTTGGAGAAAATACTATGAGTTGTACACATTCTGTAGACTGTCCGTTATTTGCGCAGTTTGCAATGGAGCCTGCATTGGCTGTTTGGAAGCAACATTATTGTGATGGCGATTTTACAAAATGTGCACGTTATCAATTAGGCTTAAAAGGTTCAGTTGTTCCTTTAACATTAATGCCAAATGGCAAGATGATTGAGCGAAAAGTCAAAACCAAGGAAGAGTTAGGGGGAACGGCTTTATTTAATGCAATCCTGAAGGGACGAGCATCAATGGTTAAATCCATGTTTGCATCTAAGATGTCATCAGTACAAATCACCTCATCCGATGGTTCTACCCCTTTGATGGCGGCAGCAAGTATTGGTAACCTCGAGATAGTGAATATATTACTTGAGGCGGGTTGTAATCCCTTTAAGACAAATGACAATGACATTAATGCGTTAACGGTTGCAGAGAAGAAAAATTTTCCTGATTGCGCCCAAGTAATTCAAGAATTTATGGAGTCACATCCAGAATTAAAAGATCAAGTAGTCGCAGCGACTGGTAGCTCTGAAGTTGAAGCTGAAACTGATCAAGAAGAAGATATGAAAGGTGTTATTAGTTTGTTGAAAAAACTCAATCCATTTAGTCGTTAATTAGAGGATTTAAATATGGAATACTGGGAATGGTGGATAGGGGCATTAGCCCTTGGATTATTTTCTGTTTTTTTTAGTTTTTTAACAGGAAAACCATTAGGCGTGTCCGGTAGTTGGTTAAGTATTGCAAGACGGAAAGAGGATGCGATATTAAAAGCTTCTGCAGAAGTGCTTGATGGGAATCAGGATGAAGTAAAAGATGATCTCATGGCGATGACCATGGCTGAATTTGGCGATGATGTTCTCGCTGATATTTCTGCTGATAGCCCGCAAAGACGTGAAGGTGAGGCCAATGCTGAAGTCACTGATGAAATCAAATTAAAACAGGATTACACTCCCTGGACCGTACATGTGTTGTTTTTAGTGACGATGTTTTTAGGTTCTTATTTGGCAAGCTTAACAACGGGCGATTTTTCATGGTCAATTGATTTAAGTCCTCTGCATACTCAAATTTTTGAAAATGATGGTGAAGCCTGGATTGCATTATTATTTGGTGGAATGATGGTTGGTTTCGGTACTCAAATGGCGGGTGGTTGTACTTCGGGTCATGGTTTGAGTGGTTGTGCTCAACTTATTCCTGCTAGCTTATTATCAACGGCTATATTTTTTGGCAGTGCAACCGCACTTACAATATTGATGAACTCAATGGTGTAAGGGAGATATTCGATGTTTAAAAAATATTTAATTTATAGTTTACTGGGTACTGCTATGGGGTTCATTCTGGCTCGTATTGGTTTCGCAGATTACGATGAAATTAATAAAATGTTTGCCTTTATTGATTTCAGATTGCTATTAACTTTTGCAGGTTCTGTGGCTGTACTCATGGTTGTTAGTTTTTTATTCCGGGGGCGCTTTCCAAGTCAGGATAAATTTATTCAACCAGGAACGGTTCCTGGAAGTATGTTATTTGGCTTTGGCTGGGCGGTAACTGGTGCTTGTCCTAGTCTTGTCTTTGTTCAATTAGGTCAGGGAAGGTTACCTGCTGTGATGACATTATTTGGGATCTATTTAGGCGTGGTACTTTACCGAAAAATGCATGCCAAATACTTTTTGTGGGATGTGGGTTCGTGTAGCAGCTAATAAGTTGTTCATATCTTTAAATATTAAAAAAAGGGGGCTTCAGATTGAAGCCTCTTTTTTTGCAAATCATGTCAACCGATTAGCTTAATAAACGTTGTTTGTAGTGTAGTGAGTGTTATTTTAAGAAAATGACGCTCACGAATAATTTAATATTCATTAATGGTTAGGAGTACGACATGATTTTAAAAAAAGTATTTACAACAGGGTTATTTATGAGTTTGGCAGTAACTTCAGCGGTGATTCATGCAGAGGATGAAGTACAGACCCAAACAAGAACGATGAATATGTTACAGCAAGGAAGTGCATATGCAGAGCAAGAAGGTCGTAACTATAGCTATAGTGAAATGAATAAAGAACAAAATAAGAATCAATATCGTTACGGTTCTGATAATGATACAGGTCAAGGTACGAAAACCAGACAACGTAGCCGAGATGGATCAGGATCGGGTAGTCAAAATAAATATGGTGGTTCTGCTGGTGGCACGGGTGGTTCACGCCGGGGTGGTGGTCGCCATTAATCGATAGTGTGTAATAAAACTGGCAACAATAATCCATTTGGTGTTGCCAGTTTTTTTTAAGATTTTGTTTTTAGTACTAACTGATCAAGGGTTACCAAATTTCCCATAGCTCCATTTCATAAGCAGAGGTGGCATTATAGTAGTCAGTGCAATAACGATAATCATGCCAGCATAAATTTCATTATTAAATATATTACTGACTCTACCCAATTCCGCAAAAATTAATCCAACTTCACCACGGGGTACCATAGCAAGCCCTATCATCATTCGCATTTTCCATGATTCTTTTATAAACAAAGCGCCTGAAAATTTTCCAATAACTGCAACAGCAAAGAACAGCAGGGAAAAACTCCATATAAAGGGTGATGACCAGTCAATTTCTCTAAGGTTTAGCGATACACCAACCATGACAAAAAAGATCGGAGTAAATAAATGAATAATAGGTCGCATTTCTGTTTCAATTTTACCGGAAAAATTTTTATCGGCGCGCAAGGCCACAGCAAAGGGAAAGAAGAAACGTCGGGAAAGGGCGAGTCCGGCTGCGAAGCCACCTAATAATTCCGGGGCGCCAACTTCATGAGCCAACCAGGCAAAGAATAAAACGAGTGAAACTATTGTGGTCGGTATCAATCCTGGTATTTCACTGATTGAGTTATAGCGATGAATGAGTAGTGATATTATTTTTGCAGCGAGTGGCGCTAATAAGAAAAAAGCACCAACAAAAATTAATACTTTACTGGCATTTATCATATTAATGCCACCACCGATAGAAAATTCATAGAGCAAAGCTAATAATACTACGCCAAGAATATC
>JAUVGM010000028.1 GCA_030593785.1 Gammaproteobacteria bacterium
CATGAAAAAAGCGACATTTTTTGAAGGTGTTGGTTTCGCTTTAATAAGTAGTATTGTTGTTGCCGTCATATTTACAGCGATGTCACATATATTTTTAAATGGAACAATATTTAGATTGTTGATTGCTGGACTATCTTTTTCTTATCTTATTTATTTGTTTTTACGCAGTAATGAACGCACAGGGAAAGTGACAATTATTTCAATTTGGTTTGCCATTACTGTTGTTTCATTAATGTTTGTCTCATCGTTACTACTTTATATCACTATTCAATTATTTATGATTTGGATAATGCGTTCTCTGTATTTCTACAATAGTGTTTTTTCTGCATTAACTGATTTAGCGTTAACAGGAATGAGTCTGGTTGTTGCTATCTGGGCCATGTCCGTATCAGGAAGTATATTTTTATCTTTTTGGTGTTTCTTCCTGATGCAAGCGTTGTTTGTCTTTATACCGAAAAACTTTGCGGTTAAGGATAAGTCTGGATATGTATACCCGCAAAATGATGACAAATTTGAGCATGCATACCATGCTGCTGAAATTGCCGTATCTAAACTAATTAATAGTAAGTAATTAATCCTAATGGAGGATGTTAAAATGAAAAACAAAATTTTTGCAGTAGGACTTTTTGTACTAACAGCTATTGTTGTTGGATTTTATCCGTTTATCCAAAAAACAGCAGTTGCCAATGTGAATCTTAATATAACTGAAAGACCAAAAATTCAATTAGCCATTTTACTTGATACAAGTAGCAGCATGAATGGCTTGCTTGATCAAACTAGAAATCAATTATGGCAGGTTGTGAATGAGTTTTCTAAAGCAGAAAGAGATGGTGTAAAACCTACATTAGAAGTTGCTGTTTATGAATATGGGAACAGCCGTTTATCTTCTGATACCGGGTTTATTCGACAGGTATCAGGTTTAACCGGTGAGTTAGATGAAGTATCTGAAGCACTGTTTTCATTAACAACGAATGGTGGAAGTGAATATTGTGGTTATGCCATTAAAACCGCAGTAGCAGAATTAGCCTGGAGTAAATCAGATGGTGACATTAAAGCAATCTTTATTGCCGGTAATGAACCATTCACACAAGGTCCAATTTCTTATAAGCATGCAATTGCTTTAGCTAAAAAGAAGGGAATCATAATTAATACAATTCATGCTGGTAATATGCAACAAGGTGCTAGTTCCGGTTGGAAAGATGGCGCACTATTGGCGGGTGGTGAATATATGAGTATTGACCATAATCATAAAATCGCACATATCAATGCACCACAAGATAAAAAAATTGCGATTTTGAATGAAAAACTGAATAAGACATATGTACCTTATGGTGCAAAAGGTCGTGAAAAAGCAAGACGTCAGATAGAACAAGATCAAAAAAGCAAATCAATTTCCTCTGCGCTATTATCTAAACGAGCACAAGCAAAAGCATCTACCATGTATGATAATTCAAAATGGGATTTGGTTGATGCCTTAGAAACTGGAAAAGTTGATCTTGATAAAATGGCAGAGAGTGAACTTCCTGCTGAGTTACGTAAAATGCCAAAAGGAAAACGTAAAGATTATGTTCAAAAGATGGTTAAGGAACGTAAAGAGATTAAAAAGCAAATAGGTAAGTTGTCACAGGAACGTAGTAAATATGTTGTTGGGAAACGAAAAGAAGCAAATGCACCAAGTGTTGCAACAATGGAGCAAGCAATAACTTCTGCAGTGCAAAAGCAAGGTGGAGCTAAAAAGTTCGTATTTTAAATAGTGCATCTCCGTTTGGCGGCATAGATATTATGCCGCCATTTTTTGTTTTTTATATGTGTATAATACTGGCTACTTAATACAACAGAAAACAGAGAAAACATCTTGTCTTCCGAAAGTAATGAATATCACATTGAGATTGTTAATGATGCTTCTAATCCGGTTGAAATGCTGGCGTCTGAAACAGGTTTTTCTAAGCAAAAAATAAAACAGGCAATGCAAAAAGGTGCAGTCTGGCTTACAGATAGTAAAGGTACACATCGTTTACGTAGACATAGCAAAAAACTTAACTCAGGTACTACATTACATTTTTATTTTGATGCTGCTGTTCTTAATTATGTTGTTGATGATGCTGTACTCATTGTAGATGAAAAAGATTATAGTGTTTGGTACAAGCCTAGAGGTATGTTATCTCAAGGAAGTAAGTGGGGTGATCACGGTGCTATTAATCGCTGGGTGGAGAAAAATATGGAACCGCAACGTCCGGCATTTATTCTACATCGACTTGATCGCTTTGCATCCGGATTGATTTTGCTTGCCCATAAGAAAAAAACAGCCGCATTATTAGCTGAACTATTCCAGAATAAAAAGATAACAAAACAATACAAAGTTATTGTTTATGGTTTGTTTCCAGATAAAACAGTTACTTATGCAAATGAAATAGATAACAAGCCTGCGGTATCTCATATGACACTATTGAAATATGATGAAGTGAATAATCAATCATTATTACTAGTAGATATTGAAACGGGACGTAAGCACCAAATTAGGCTGCATTTATCTAAAGCTGGATTCCCTGTTGTTGGTGATCGTTTATATGGGATAGAGAAAGATGATAGTGAAGATATTACAGATTTGCAGCTAACAGCTGTTAAGCTTTCATTTACCAGTCCGATAGATGGAAAAGAAAAGGTATACATATTATCAGATGAGTTACAGCCAAAACTTAAAAGTTGACTTGAGTTAGTCCCAGGACACTTATAACAATAAGCACACCACCAATAATACGTTTAAATTGCTGATCATTTTTTAGAATTAATTCGTGAGTTTTTACACCGACGATATGACCAATTGCTGCAACGGGTAGAAGATAAATAGCAGTTAAAAAATGTATATCAACACCTAATGCTTTAAATGTTGTCATTTTAATTGTCACCAGAATAAACCATAAAACAAATAATGTATTACGTAATTGATGTGCTGCTACATTTCGCATATAAACGGCGACCATTAAAGGTGCGCCTGTGAGAGAGGTTCCCGCTACATATCCACCTACGGCCAGTAAAAATCTATCCAACCATTTATTATTGCTGCGAATTTTCATGTTTAAAAACCAAATTACAGCATAAAATAATGTAACGGAATATATGAAAATAATTAGCCAATTATTGGGTAAGGTAATTAAGCCGAGAACACCGACCAACGCAGGTGGGATAATGAATAAACTCGATTTTTTTAGGTAAGCCCAATCAACATCATTTAAACGTGAGCGAAGTGTTAATGATGTAAAAAATAATAAATGTAAGCCAATAATAGGTAACCAATAAATGTGTTGGTTATATATGAAGAGCATTAAGGGTAAACCTAATGCTGCGCCACCAAATCCTAATCCACTGCGAACAAAACCTGTCCACATAAATATTAGTGCAACCAGGCCGAGTTCAGTATTTGAAAAGCCTATTAGAGACGAATCAAAAGGCATATTACTGATAATTAACTAACGGTAATTAAAGCGGCGGCTAAACCAATCAAACCACCAAATACGCCCCCCCAAACAACTAACCAACCTAGATGCTGCTTAATCATGTCCTGGATGATTTCTTTGACCAACTGCGGAGTGAGTTCCTCTAAACGTTTTTCTATAATATCTTCGACTTTTTCACGGATGTCTTTCATTACATCGGGTTGTTCAAGTTCATTCCTTAATAGTTCAAGAAAAGCTTCTGACTGAGTCATCTCGATAAGCGATTTTTTCATGTTCTCGATGAAGGGTTCTTTTAATGGGGTTAGTGCTTTTTCGCCGCCAAACATACCCAACATACTGCCAAATGAAGATTCCATAATAACTTTTATTAAAGTATCAAAAGAGGGGCTCAAGTCGACTTTCTCTATAACTGGCGCTAAATGAAGATCGGGCTTAACACCATCTGATACTCGCAAGAAACGGTCTATATTCTCTTCAGTAAAAAATTGCTCCATCATCAGGTTGCGAATAGCCAATTTGAAGTCTTCAAAACGAGCGGGAATGACACCAGAGCCATATAGCCCCGGAACTTTCTCAAATAACATGTGAATTGCAAGCCAGTTAGTAATGGCACCGGATAAGGCAAATAGCCCGATTGTTAATACAAGCTCATTTTTTAGAGTGAAGCCGGCAATGACGACTAAAATGGCTAAACTATTCGTGATAATGCTTTTATTCACGTGTGGAGCTCCTAAAATTGGGGAGGATTATTTGAGACTGAATTATCTATTAATCTGCATTTGCAATAAAGAGTAAATTTTCTTAAATATGCTGGCTGAAACCGTGTACTTATAGGCAAAAAAAGATATTTTCAATGTTGATTTGGGGAATTTGAGATTATTTCATGCTATAAATAGTGTCCGAATGAAGTCGAAATAAACTGTCTTGCGCCATTTTGAATGAGGATGTTATGGCTGGAAATGAATATATTTTAAAGCAACGTAATGTGTCGGGTTGTAATATTCAAATTAAACTCGTCGATGGACGTGAATTACAAGTTTTGAGTAAGGGCAAGAAGTCTGAAAAGTCATATTCGGTAGATATCCTTTCATTACAAGATGAAAGTAAAAAAGTAGCGCTTATTGCATGGAAGTGGTTGTTCTATAGTTTAGGTTTTTTTCTTATTATGCTGTTATTACTAAAAGTACTCCCCGGTTTTTTGAATACAGACAAAAATTTATATCTTGGTATTGTTTTAGCCGTTGGAGTTATCGGCAGCCTCACATCATTTATTCTGTTTTGGAAGAAGTCGTCAAAAAAACAAATATTTTATTCTCGTAAAGCGAATGTCCCCGTCGTTATTTTAGGTGCGGGAAATCCATCTAATAAATTATTATCTGATTTTGTTGCAGGTATTGAAACGCGCATTAAAAAATTCCGTAGTCATATGGATATTGATGATGAAAAACAATTAACCGGTGAAATGAAAATGTTACGCAGGTTAAGTGATAATGGTGTTATTAGTAAAAAAGATTATGAAAAAGCGAAAACAAAATTATTTAGCGGGTTTGATAGTAATTTTGTTGAACGCTAGACAATTAATTTAAAATAATAATGAGTCATCAATCATCTCTTATTTCCGTTATCATGCCTGTACACAATGCCGGCACTTACCTTGAAGATGCAGTAGTAAGTATTTTAAATCAAAAAGATGTTTATCTCGAACTTATATTAGTTGATGATCATTCGACTGATCATGCAATTGAAAAATTAAAAAGTAAGTTAACTCAAGATAAACGTTTTAAACTCGTTACATCAGAGGAACGTGGTGTTGTTGCTGCAATGAGAACAGGATTTGCATATGCGAAAGGAGAGTATATAGCTCGAATGGATGCTGATGATATTTCCTTGCCTCAGAGATTATCTGAGCAGTTAAATTATTTAATGGAATACCCTGAAATAGGGATTGCCGGTGCGCAAATTAAAATAATCAGTGATTCGGTTATTGCTGATGGATTTATATTGTATGAAACATGGTTAAATAGTGTATGTCTTCCCAAAGATATAGAGCGTGAGCTTTTTATTGAAAGCCCAATTCCAAATCCAACAGCATTTTTTCGACGTGATATTTATGAAAAATTAGATGGATATCATGATCCCATTTGGGCTGAAGATTATGATTTATGGCTTCGTGCGCATGCTATGGGGATTAAAATGGGCAAACCAAAAGGTGTATTATTACACTGGCGAGAGCATGATAGTCGTTTAACGCATAATGATGATCGTTATAATAACAAACTGTTTATGCAAGCAAAGGCGCATTATTTATCGCGCAGTCACCACTTACAAAAACGAAAGGCAATTATTTGGGGAGCAGGTCCAACGGGACTCTATTTACATGATATCTTAGTTGAACAGAATGTCGAAGTAGAAGCATTTTTAGATGTTGATCCTTGTTTAATAGGTGGTCTGAAAAGAGGTGTGCCCGTATTACATTTTAGCGAACTAAATAATCATATATCAAAGCAAGATAACTCGGCATTAATTATTGGTGCCGTTGGTGCGCGAGGTGCACGTGCTAAAATTCGGGAAGCTTTGCTTGATATGGGGAAAGAAGAGGGCGCAGATTTTCTTTTCGCGGCCTAATTTTTAAAATTATTTTCAATAAATTAAAAGTATAAGAAGAATAATATGGATAAAACACATAACGAAAAATTAGCAGAAGAACTTGTTGCAACAGGTGATTATAAAGTTATTAAACGTTTTGAGCCGGTTGAATTTTACAATGAGAACCCGACAGCTGAGGTGAAAACAGGTATCTATTTAGACACGGAAACGACCGGTATGGATGCTGATGATGATGAGATTATCGAGCTCGCACTCGTCCCCTTTGAATTTGATAAGGAGGGTAATATTTATCGTATCTTACCTGCATATAATGCATTTCAAGATCCTGGCTTACCTATTCCCGAAATCATTACTCAAATAACAGGCATTACCGATGACATGGTAAAAGGTCAGTCCATTGATCTTGAGCAAATATCCAAAATGTTATCTGAAGCGGTGATTGTTATTGCACATAATGCGCGATTTGATCGCCCGTTTGTTGAAAATTTACTCTCTGATTTTAATGATATTTCCTGGGCATGTTCTATTGCAGATATTGAATGGAATAAGGAAGGATTTGAAGGCGTTAAGCTTGAATTTCTTGCCTATAAATTTGGCTTCTTTTATGAAGGTCACCGGGCAACTATTGATTGTCAGGCAGGAATTGAAATTTTGAGTCGCAAGTTTCCTAAAAGCGGTAAACCTGTTTTAAGTAACCTGTTAACAAGTGCCCGCCGCACTGATATTCGTTTATGGGCAGAAGGAGCACCTTTTGATCGCAAAGATGTTCTAAAGAAAAGAGGCTATCGTTGGTCTCCCGGTGAAAATGGTAAACGTAAGGCATGGTATAAAGATTTGTCAGAGGATGAACTTGACGAGGAAATGAGGTATCTTAATGACAGCATTTATACACGTGCTGTCGGTGTGTTACCTACCGATAAGTTTAATGCAAAAATTCGTTATTCTAAAAGACTATAATATTCAAAGGGACTTATGAATCAAAAAGTCACTATTTTTTATATTTAATAAAAAGAGGATGAACTAATGAAATGTAATATGGGAAAAACAGATCGAATTCTCAGAGGTATTGTTGGTGTGGTTGTTATTGGAGCAGGTGTTTTTTATCAGTCATGGTGGGGCGCAATTGGTGCAATTCCTCTAGGAACAGCACTTTTAGGCTGGTGCCCAGCTTATTTCCCTTTTGGCGTTTCAACTTGTAAAACAGATTAGTAAGTATCCTTATTTGTCGGTAACACGCTGTATTTTGTATATTTATTTCTTGTTCTCACTAAAGAAACAACAGCAGTTGCCGATACATATTCAACTAGTGACTAATCCGTATAATTGAAGTTGAGACTGTCTTTAAACAATGACAAAAATATTATTAGTTGAAGATAATGAAGATAACAGAGACATGTTATCACGTCGTTTAGAGCGCAAAGATTTTATTGTTGCGCTTGCAGTCGACGGGCAAGACGGCGTCAATAAAGCAAAAGAAGAGCTACCCGATATAATATTAATGGATATGAGCTTACCTGTTATGGATGGCTGGGAAGCAACCAAAGTTTTAAAAGCGAGTCCAGAAACAGAAAATATCCCCATAATTGCACTGACCGCACATGCAATGTCGAGTGACAGAGAAAAAGCGATCGAAGCAGGTTGTGATGACTACGATACCAAGCCTGTGGACTTTAAACGTTTAATAGATAAGATTGAAAAATTAATATCATAATTCTCTAATCTTATATATAAAAAGCCACCTAAAAGGTGGCTTTTTATATATTGTTTATGGTGTCCCCGAGCCGATTCGAACGGCTGACATCCTCCTTAGGAGGGAGGCACTCTATCCAGCTGAGTTACGGGGACCGATACCGGAGAGTATATCAGTAAGATATTATACAGACCATTTTTGATAATGATTGGATTGTAAACAGATTTTTATCTACAATTATTGAAGCGGTTTTTGCAAATATGAGAGAAGGTGAATGCTGGAAAAAACAAATAAAAAATTGTTTCTTTTTATATCCTTTCTGATTTTATTAATAGATATCTCATTCATTGCAGTTAATCAATACTCATCGAAAAACACTTTAGAACAATCTATTGAAAAAGATATAAATAATGCCAAAAAAGATTTTAATTTAGGCCTTTCATTAATCTACAAAGGTCTGGAACAACTGGCATTGCTTATATCGAATGATGACCTTGTTAGGAATCAGTTTCTTATCGCATCAAAATCCCCTAAACAATCCGCTAAATCAAGAGAAATTATTCGACATCATTTAGAAAAAAGCTGGGAAAAGTTAACTAAAAAGTTTGCTGTCAGGCAACTACATTTTCATTTTGCACCAGGCTCAACCAGCTTTTTACGTATTCATAAACCAGATAAATTTGGAGATAATATGGATGATTTACGCCATATTATTGTGGATACCAATGCAGATCAAAAAAACCGAACAGGTTTTGAATTGGGTCGGGTATATTCAGGTCTAAGAGCAACTACTCCAGTTTATGGTATGAATGAGGCAACAGGAAAAAATGAATTTGCCGGAACATTGGAAACAGGTACATCATTTAAGTTAATACTTGAGGAGACATTTAAACCATTAGAATATGATGTGGTTGTACTAATTGATAAGACGTTAGTTAAATCAAAAATGTGGCCAAGTGAATTTTCAAAAACAAAATATTTATCCGGTGATCTGCAATGTTATATTGAAGCAACGACAAATGAAAAAGTTATAGACATAATCCCTCCATGTAAAGAAATAAATAATCACACTACTGTTAAAAAGAATGGTATTTATTATTCTGTTTCAAAAATCCCACTTTTTGATTATCAAGGCCTAAAGGCTGCCTCTCCTAAAGCGATTGGCAATATAGTGATATTAAAAAACATTAATACCTTACAAAGACAATATATTACAGACACAATAATCTCTATCATTTATGGGGTTTTGGCTTTTATTGTAGTAGAAATTGTATTGTTATTTGGATTTAATATTGGTTCAAAACAATTACGGGAAACCATTAGATTAAAAACTATAAGTATTGAAAAATTAAAAGAACATTATAAACATCAATCAATTATTGATGGGCTCACCGGACTGAATAACCGTAGTCACTTTATGGACAGATTACTTGAAGAACAGCAGCGCTCAACCAGAGAACATACCCCCCTATCAATTATTATGTTAGATATTGATTATTTTAAAACTGTAAATGATACGTATGGACATATAGTTGGTGATGACGTAATTATCGCAGTTGCTAGAAAAATTAAAAATAGTTTACGCTCAATAGATATTGCAGGGCGATATGGTGGGGAAGAGTTTTGTATTACTTTGCCAAACACATCCGTAGATGAGGCAAAAGATATTGCAGAACGTATGAGAGAAAAAATTGAAAAATTAGAAATTGATGTGGATGAGCATTCATCTGTTAATATAACGGCAAGCTTAGGTGTTTCGCAATGGAATAACAAAGATAATGCTGTGGCATTTGTTAATACTGCTGACGCTGCTCTTTATGAAGCTAAAGAAAATGGTCGAAACAATGTGCGAGTATCTACTCTTTAAGTAAACTGGTTTTGTGTCGCAGTGACTTGCGAGTTTTCTGCACGAAAAATAAACTGTTGAATTATTTTTTCAATATTCGGTTTTTGCTGCTGTATTTGTAAACCAACTGCTATGTTGCTGTGGTTTTTTACGATACGTGCATTTTGTACTTTGGCCGATATTGAAAAGCCATTTTGATTTGGTAGTTCAATATAAATATCATCGATCAGCCGGTTCACCTGAAATAATTTTGCATACGAGTAAGGAAAACGTAAACATATCCCGTCTAACGATATGTTTAACAATTCGCAGGGTAATCGAGTTGTTGAAGATAAAAACACCGTTGTTCTAATATCGTTTATATATTCTGTGATGAAACGATAATAACTTCTATTTTGCGGGTAATAGATTTCATTAGGGAAATTTGTCTGTAGCTCATTGTTGTTTGAAATAATTTTAGTTTCAAAAATGATGGGCAACTGTTCTAACTTTAATGTGAATTTCGCCTTCTCTTTTGTATCGGTTAATCTTGAACTTGGTTGTGGGTTTGGTTCATCAAAAATTAATATTTTAGTGTCGTGATGAACCTCAAGTAATGAGGTTAGACAATATTGAGGCAATGATTCAAAAGATAATGCAATCAGATGCTTTGATTTTTGGATGTTTTTTAAGAGATTGAAAACTTCCAGTGCATTGTTGACGAGTGCACTATTATTATTGAGCATGGGTAAAGAAAAGAGCTAGACGTGAGCGAGGGTGTTTGAAGTACGTTGATTAATATTTTCACCAGACGCCGAGTAAGTAAGCTCTACAGCCGGTGCTGATGTGCTGAGTATCTCTATTTTAGTTTGCACACGACGACGACTTCCATTTATTACTAAGCCATTTATCTGGTTTTGCTTTTGAGCTTGTTCAGAAAGCTCTTTAATTTTAGACCAAATAGATATTAATTTATTATCTTGTAGCCATTGTTTAGGCTCATTTGGATTAAGAGAGCGAATAGTTAAAAAATGAATACGTTGTTGCTCATTTTTCTCAATCTGTTCTGTAAGTATGATTTTTTCTTGAGTTATCTTTTCGAGTTCTTCGATATTATCTTTCTCAAGAACTAAAGTTTCATTTTTAAGTACTTGTAGAAGTTGCTGCATCTTATCCTGAGTAATTATCAGGATGTTTTCAAGTGAAAGTGACTGTGTGGAGTGTTGCATCATTATTCAGACATAAAATCTTCAAAGGCGAGCATTTTATCTGCAATACGATCTGCATCTACGTTGTAGTCGCCGTTAGAAATAGCGGTTTGCATTGCTTCAACGCGCGCTTTATCTACCGCTGATGAGCCACTTAGCTGTTGTTCAATATCTTGTAAACGAGAAGCGGTACTGGTTAAGGTTACGCGATCCCCGGCAACAGTTGAACTTGAATTCTCGTCGCTTTGTTTTGCTTCATTTCGGCTTTTTATTGAGCTGCTCTGATTTGAGCTCAATGATGCCCGATTTGAATTAATATTCGTAATGTCATTCATGGGTTAACTCCTACGTACACAGTCTTTCATAACTGTTAGCGTCTCATTTCTGAAAACCTTTAGCGCTTTCTTTAATAATATATAAATATCAATAACTTATCGATACTTTTGGTTAAAAATTAACTTTCACTATGCCTGCTGATATGACGCGAGCATAAATGAGTTTTTTACTGTTCAAATTCTTCACTTTTATCATTTGCCCCATCTGACCATCCATTAAGGCTTTTCCTTTAACACGTAAATTAAGGCCACCATTTTGAGCAACTATCGTAATATGTTCACCACGCAACACCATTTTTTGCGCTTTGACTAAATTTGGGGTTAATACCTGACCGGCTTTTATGTTTCTTTTGGCTTCCATATTCACCAGTAATTTAGCAGAACCATAATACCCATAATTCAACTGTGAATAGCGACGTGGTACAAATTCCAGAGATTCATTTTGAATTACTGTCCCACGTGGAATTGGGTAGCGTGCAATGAGTACATTTACTTGCCCATCTATATGAGCGGCCACGTGAATTTTCCATTGTTGCGGTGAAGCACAACTCACTGCAAGACTCGTATTTCCTTGTAGTTTTGTCCCTGGAGCCATACTGACCTGCAAAGATTTACCGCATTTTGGTAAAACCACGCGATCACTAAGTGAGGTTAATGTGACTTGAAGATTCTCCAAAGGTACTTTTTGCTGCACAACAAACTGCTTTACAGCTTCAGTAATGCTTTTATGACTTTGCAATGGGCTTGAGTGGGCGGAAATTACAGGTCCAACTGTCAATAAAACGACAATTAGAGCCTTATTTATCCTTTGTTGCAGTATTTTCATTTCACTTTTCCACTTGGCTCGTCAATTTTGCTTTAAATTAAGCCATATTCTCGATTTGAACAGTGTTCACACAAAATAAATGCAATCTGTATGCCATATCATTTTCTTTATTGTATGAAGGAACAATATTCAAGTAATTTATCGGGTGCGCCGATAAGTAGTGAGTAATGTAGATAGCTGGGAGCTGTAATTGTGACGGGTATTTTAGATCAAGTTGATAAGCGCACAAAT
>JAUVGM010000017.1 GCA_030593785.1 Gammaproteobacteria bacterium
AAGGCTTGTTGGGTCATTCTTGTTCTCCAAAAATTACTGAGATATTATAAATATCTGCATATCGATAACCGTATTTTATAGAACTCTTATAGATTAAAAAAGTAGCAATATATAAGGTTAATACATAATTTACTTAATATAATCACGTATGTGGATAATTACTTATAACGTATTGATTACCTTAAGTAATTAAATTACGTTGCAAAGATACTAACTATTCGAATCTCAAAATCGAGCATAAGTCTCTCACTATTAGGTATAAATAATGGAATATAGAAAATTAGGTCGAACAGGTTTAGATATTAGTCTCATTGGACTTGGCACGATGACATGGGGTTTTCAAAACACGCAGAATGAAGGTTTTGAACAAATGGATTACGCCCTTGAACAGGGGGTTAATTTTTTTGATACCGCTGAAATGTATGCAGTACCTCCAAGTGCTGAAACCTTTGGTTCGACGGAAAGCATTATCGGAAATTGGTTTGCTTCACGAAAAAATCGTGACAAGATTATTATTGCATCAAAGATAACTGGGCCGGGGCTTCCCTGGATTAGAGGCGGCCAGAATCTCATCGACAAAAAAAACATACACCTTGCTCTTGATAGCAGTCTAAAAAGATTAAAAACAGATTATATCGATCTTTATCAATTACATTGGCCCAATAGAGGCTCCTACCATTTTGGCCAAAGTTGGGATTACGCACCAAATTTTAATGCTCAGGCAGAAGAAGAAAACTTCTTAGAAGTATTACATACAATGCAAACATTAATTGATGCTGGAAAAATCCGCCACATTGGTTTGTCGAATGAAACCGCCTGGGGTATGACAAAATGGCTGCAACTCGCAGTGCAACACAACTTGCCACGTATGGCCTCAATTCAAAATGAATACTCTTTACTTTGCCGTTACTTCGAACCCGATCTCAGTGAAATTGCTTTGCATGAAGATTGTGGTTTACTTGCGTGGTCCCCATTATCTCGAGGAACATTAAGTGGCAAATACCTGAATGGTGCTCGCCCGGAAGGATCGAGGTTAACCATTGAAACCCGACCAGATCATCGTGATCATCCTCAAACAGAAGCCGCTATTAAAAAATATGTTGAGCTGGCTAAAAAATATAGCCTCGATCCAAGTCAGATGGCTTTAGCTTTTGTAAACAATCGCCCCTTTGTTAGTTCTACTCTTATTGGTGCTACCAGCATGCAGCAATTAAAGAATAATATAAATGCTATTGAACTTAAATTATCAACAGAAATTATGGAAGAAATAGAAAAAATAAGGCGAGATCATCCTATGCCCTACTAATATGACTTCGATTTTGACTTTGACTACATTTGTTTTTTCCAGTTTTATTCTCAAGAACGAGTCAGAAACCTTTCATATGTTCGATTCAAGGCACAAATTCTCGTGTATCCTTTAATAAATAAAAAACAAATACCTTTGCAACAAACAACTGTATAATAAAATTGTATTAATCAGATCTAACAAAGGAAAAATTAATCATGGCAACTAAGAAAAAAATATCTACTAATAAGCGTTCATCAGCAGCTTCACATAAAAGTGTAGCTACCCGCAAACGTAATGATTTAACCAAACAACTAAGAGCAGATCTAAAGTCTTCAAAAGACACACTAAAAGCTGCTAATGCTTCCGCACGAGAAGAGCTAAAATTGGCCAAAGCGGCAGCAAAAGCTGAAATTGCAGTATTAAAAGATCAACTTTCTTCAGTAATCAAACGTGAAAAAGCATTGCTGAAAGTTGGCGAACAAAAAACCAAAATGATGTTGAAAGCGGCAGAACAATGGGAAAAGAAACAAGTTTCAAAAATCCAGAAAATGTTTAAGAAAGCACCTAAAGCTTAATTAAGCTTCAGCATACGTTAAGGGGGGGGGGAGCTCCTCTCCTTAACCTGCTATTGAGAATAAAACAATAAAGCAGGTTTATTGATTAAAATCTGCTGAATCTAAGTCCTGACCATTTGATCCATTAGCAAGATAATGACTTAACCGAGCTACGTGTCCACTTATACGATCAAGCCAGCGCACTGCATCTAATGATGCATTGCCTCTCGGAACACTAATACGATTTTCGGCAACATGCTCCATAATACTATGGCGTAGCTCATCTACTCGAGTAGTAATATTTGCAGCAAGCTCATTGCTACGTTCTGCGGCAGCTAACCAATCATTGTCTTCCAGATCCTGAATCACTTCAATGAAGACAGCCGCAACTTTTTTACGATCCGACTCTGTATCTTCTATATATTTTAAGTCGGTTACCTTGTCTGCATCTACATAACAACGGTCATGTAATCGTTGAATGTGATCCATAGCATGAAAAAGATTAATAAAATGATCATGGTGTTCTACTTTATTGTCACTCATATCAATACTATCTATATAAGATTGCGTTTTGATCAATTCATATTTTAATTCAAGCAGGTTACTCTCTCGACCCTTTGTCATATCACCAAGTAAAAACATAATATGTTTTAACAAAGCCACCGCTTCGTATTTAAGTGTCGATTGTGCTGCAGTAAGAGCAAGCGCAGGATCATGTAAAAGTGCTTTATCAAGACTACGCGTAAAGGCAGGTTCTGTTTCCGGTATCAGGCGTTCCACCATGCTTGCGAACTGATGTGAAAGCGGTAACACAATAATCACTCCAAGAAGATTAAAGCTGGTATGAAAAGTAATTAACACAATCTCGGCATGATTCTTTAATACATCCGGCCCCAGCCATTGCCATAAAAGTACATAAGGCGTAATTAAAAATAATGCCCCCGTTCCCGTAAAGCAGTTATATATCACATGCGATAAACCGGTACGACGTGAGCCTACAGTACCGCCAATAGTGGCAAGTGCTGCCGTGACTGTGGTGCCTATATTCATACCAATAACTAATGCTGCTGCTTGCGGAAAATTAATCGCACCGGCATACAGTGCAGTTAATGTTACCGCTACGCCAGCACTGGAAGACTGAGTTACCGCTGAAAATAATATACCAAGTAATAAAAGTTGAATGCGACCAGTCAATGTATCAGGGGGGAAACTTTCAGGTGTGACCAGCTTTTGCAGGTCAGCCATGCCTTGTTGTATTAAATAGATACCAACAAACACCAAACCAAAACCAGCAATAGCCATACCAATGCTCGCCCATCGGTCTTTAGTAAATAAACGCAACAGTGCACCGACTAAAATCAGCGGCATTAACACAGAACCGATCTGAAGTTTAAAACCAAGTAATACGACGAACCAACCAGTTATAGTCGTACCAATATTAGCGCCAAATATTATACCCAGTGCTTCGGCAAAACCCATCAAGCCAGCACCCACCAACCCCACAGCAGCAACAGTCGTAGCACTTGATGATTGCAGAATCGCGGTAGCAACAGTGCCGGTAATTGCCCCGGACAATGGAGTATGAGTAAAACGTAACAATAACTTGCGCATGGCATCACCTGCCAAATTACGCAAACTATCAGTCATAATAATCATGCCTAGCAGAAAGAGGCCGAGACCACCTAATGCCTGTATTACACTCACTTTTATACGTCTCCTACTCGATAAACATACGTAAATAAAAATACCGTTAAAGAGCTATTATCACTAATATACTAATAAGCAACTAAATATACACCTCTTATTCAATCTTATCCTTGAAATACGAATATCCAGTAACCAACTCATAATTTCATGTTGCAATGGATTATTATCAATATGGTAATTAACGTTGCGGGAATCAGCAATATATCTTATGTTTAATGCGTGCTCATATTTAACTTATATCAAACCATCACCCAGTCATTGAAAATAATGATTTTTCTATTATTTTTTGCCATCGTGTTTTGCAACAATCTTTATGCAAAAGAAGTGATTACAGACAACCTATCTTCCGATAAAGATATTAAAATAGAAAAAATAAACCGGGAGATTGAAAAAAAGCTAACTTATTACAATCAAGCTTATCCCAACATCCAATTTGTTCATTTAAAAAATGGTGAGTGGGAAAAAAGTCTGCAAGCACTAGAGCTTTTTATCGGTTATCAGGCCACCAGCCTTGATTATGAACATCCTAAAGAATTACGTGAAGAGTTGTTATTCGTTACCGTAGCAAAAATTCAAATGATGTTAATTAATAAAATCACCTCATCTTACTTGTTTAAAGTCGGTGAAACGCCGGTAGCAAAAAAACAGTATACATGTGTGATCACACTTGATGCTGCCACAAATGTCTTAAACAATCAGATCGCAACTCAATATTTTATTGACTTACCATTTGATATTCTAAGCTCACTTCCAGAAAAATCATATCTGGATAAAAAACAGCATCTCAATTTTATAATTGATCATGAAGCTTTTCATTGTCTTGATTCATACCACTATGGTGGTATTCCCATGTCAAGAAAAGATTTTGCAACCAGACATGATACTTACAAAAGAGAACTTCAGGCCGATATGTTTGCCATCGCAATGAATTTGCGACGTAATAAAAAACTCTCTCTCTATGCAAATAATGTTATGACGATACGAGCTATGACCTTATTTAATGGTGAACTACAACATGATAGCTATAATGCTATGCAGCTGATGATAAATTCAGATAAGGAAAAAATTATTCATGCTCAACCAATGGGATTGATAAAAAAAGTAAAACAATTATATAAAACCATAGACCCAAGCTATGCAGAATATATGGAATTTCGGATTGCCGCACTTGAGGTAATCAGGCTGTTAGGAAAGCCGGTTAACGAATATGAAAAACCTTATTCTCCTGCTGGACTCAAACCAAATAAAGAAATAGTGCAAAGACTTATGCAACAATTTTTAGAACATTATAAGAAATATGTTGGTAAAGATTATTTATTACCAGAACACTATAATTAGTTGTTATAAGGCCTTGCATCGTACATCTAAAACAATTTAAAAAATTGCCTTAATCCACGCCATAAGATGAAACTACACTCACCGAAACAAATTTGTTTTCTCTGGCACTATTTAGACGCTTAATAAAACAGGAATATTCACGCCCTTGCTTTTACATCCTGTATGTTGAGATCAGGAACATACCGTGTAATAGCTTTACCCGCTAAAAAACTAAAAACAAACCGACGCGTCTTATACCAGTACGCACCGAAATAAATAACAAACATGCCTAATGCAATTAGTACAAATATAACAATATCTTCTGTATTTGCAGAATTATTTCTTAAAATCTGTGTAACGGCGTAGATCATGTAAAGTTGCGTAGAAATCAACATAGCACGCCTGTCAACAAATAAGGCAGTTAAAAAGAAGACCGCAAAGAAGCATAAAATCATCACTTCCTTGTTTAAGACACTTAACCAAGCCTGTTCACTTGTTAACATCGAAAGCATTAACCCGTGAACCAATAATGGCGAGGCTAAAAGATGTAACCAAAACCCGCTATCACTTAAGTGCGACACCCTTTCTGTATCTCTCGAATCAAACCACATTGCAACAGAAAAAACGATGATACCTGAAACAGCAAAGACAATAGGGTTTTTAAATGCATCAACATCAAGCATTATGACAAACATTGCCACCAAACTAGCAGCAAGCGGTAAATGACTAAATGGCATTTTATAACGATAATAAAATAGCAAACTTGTAACAGCAATTATTGCAAAACCAAAAAGGGTGGATGTTTCGTTGTCACTTGTTATTGCTTTAAATACAAAAAATAGTATTGAAAGTAATATAGCCATGCCAGGCAGAGCTAAACGACGTCTATGAACCAGCCATTCAGCTAACAAAACAAACATGGCTGCTGGAATAAAGTAAGATAAACCTGAAACACTTGTGAGATTAATAGATATCATCAAGAAAATAACACCCATAGTTATGAATATATCGCCAAAACTACGGATAAAACGGAGAGGTTCTTCTCTGCTATCAGATACCATATCTGAAGGTTGCTCATGAAGGAACTGATATAAGGGTTCAATCTGATCTGGCTGAATAATATTTTTCTCGGCCGCTTTTTCTAAACTACTTTTCGTAATCATAACAATCCTTTTATAAGGCTCAATGAATAGTAATACACGGGGGGGCTGTTACCAATTATTTAAACTATACTATCAAAACACCTATTTCAATAAATATTATTTATTAATTCTGACTTTAACTTATTTATGGTTCGAACAGATAGAAAACATATAGTTCCCTGCAAAGCTACGCGCCCCACCTTCTTGATATGCTTGATTTTGTAGTAAGCCTGACAGGTTATTTTCTTCTTCTGATATGAAGTAGATTTTAGTATTGGAGAAAGATGTTGATGTAATTTATACCTCCTTAGCTTTATTTTAATTTATCGCATGTAATAACAATTCATTATGGTTCTAAATTTTAATAACTTTATCTAATATTTCTTGCGCATGTCCATCTGCAGCAACACCATAGGTAACATCTACAAGCATGCATTCTTTATTAATGATAAATGTTGAGCGAACTATGCCCATTTTCTTTACACCATTCTTTTCTTTTTCTTGCCACACACCATAGGCATCACAAAGTTCACCTGATGTATCCGCAAGCAAATCTACTTTAAGACCAAACTTATCAATAAAAGCCTGATGACTTTCACAAGAATCTTTACTCACCCCGAGGACCACAGTATCAGTCTTGGAAAACTCATTCACCAACTCAGTAAATTGATTCGCCTCAACCGTACAACCTGACGTATCATCTTTTGGATAAAAATATAAAACAACATTCTTGTTGCCTTTATAATCGGATAACTTAATCACTTTATTATTTTGGTTAACTGTACTGAAATCAGGTGCAACTTCATTTTTATTGAGCATAATCATTACCTTTATATTATTTCTAACACTTTTAATCTTCAGCAGTAAATCCAAACGCTTTGTCATGAACATAAACTAACTTGCAGTCTTCAATATACTTAGCATCATGAATTCGACCTGCTTTAACATAACCAGTATCACCTTTATTAAGAATAACTTCTTCGCCATCAGCAACAAGACCATCATTTTCTTTAGTATAAAATTTAATCGACATTTTACCTTCAACAACAATCGTCATATCATCTCCAGGATGTGAATGAGGTGGTTCTTCTGAACCCGCATCCCATCGTTCTAACATCACTTCAGCGCCATCAGGATTTGTGGGATATGTTGTTCTAAGTGTAAAACCTTCTGGCGTTTCAGGAACAGAAATATGGTTATTCCAAACGTTGCTGGTTTCACTTGTTACTTCATTTATATTGCTCATATTAAAACCTCAAGTAGTACTATAATTTTCACTTTCAAATGTTAGTTACGTTCTATAATTATTGGTTAATTTAAATCAACAGCATATTTTTTCAGCAACTCAAAAGGGACGACTTCTAATGTTCTCTTATGAGTCCGCGTTAAATAAATACGCGGTGCCATACCATCTTCATGCGCCTCTAACCATCTTGCTGCACACAAACACCATGTATTACCCTGTTTCAAGCCTTCAAAACCAAATTCAAGTGCTGGCGTCGATAAATCATTTCCTTTAAATCGTGAATATTCAAGAAACTCCGTCGTTGCTTCTATACAAACGGTATGCAACCCCACATCGTCTTTACATGTATTACATTTACTGTCACGAAAGAAACCTGTTACAGGACTGTCTCCACACATCATCAGTGGCTCACCTAATACGCTGACTGAGTCATCCATATCCATCTTTATTTATTTATTTCCTTTAACCATGCCGAAACTATGATAATAAATTAATATTAAATAATTATATCGTATAGACTATAAAAACGCGCACTGCAAAATATAAAAATTAACATCATAATAATTATGTTTCTTTATAAATAGAAATAAATGAGCCCCAGATGAAAACTGCATTAATTATTTTACTTATCCTCTTTTCTGCTTTCATGATTTATTTCTTCCTTCTTGGACAGCAATCAAAATCTAAACACCCTACTGGTTTAATTGATGGGCATTTATCAAAATGCCCAAATACACCAAACTGTTTTAATACTGAATTTAAAGATCATACTGGACATTACATTTCACCAATCAAAGTATCAGATCAATCAAATAATTCATTATCTATACTAAAAGATATTGTTCGTGATATGGATGGCGTTATCCAAGCAGAAAATGTAGATTATTTTTCTGCTGTTTTCTCGTCATCTGTTTTTGGCTTTGTTGACGATTTAGAAATAAGAATGGATACAAAGAATAACCTTGTCCATATTCGTTCTGCATCAAGAGTAGGACGTAGTGATATGGGCGTAAATAAAAAGAGAATTGTGTTAATAAAAAAACTATATAAAAAGAAGTCGATAGAAATCAATTAAAAATTTCCTTCTATCTCCCACTTCCAAACACGATAGATTCTTTATTATCTAACCACTGGGGATATTTTTTCATTACTTTAGAAAATATTGAGTTTTGATAATGTTTCTCAAGCCATTTTTGGATTTTTGGGTAAGGAGCCTGTAAATACCATTTACGATCAACACGCGAAAATTGTCGTATAAAAGGTAAGATTGCATAGTCTACCAGGCATGGCGCTACCCCCATAAAAAAATCATTTTTCATTAGGCGTTGTTCAAGTTCGCTAATAAAGAGCTCACAATGTTGTCGACAGTATACTTCATCAATATCGTGATAACGCGAAGCGGCTTTATATTTATTTAATGCTTCGACAAACTCATTGTCATTACGACGTATAAAAGCCATTATATCTGAAAAGGCTTTGTCATCGTGTTCGAAAAGTAAGTTATTAGGATCGCTTTGCTTTAATGCCCAAAGCATAATGTCGAGGCTTTCATCAATAACAGAGCCATCATCAAATAATAAAACAGGCACGGTACCTTTAGCAGAAACGGCAATCATTTCATCGGGGATATTGGTCATTACAATATCACGTAACATAACCTTTTGTTCTGCTAGCAATAACCCCATTCTTGCACGCATGGCATAAGGGCATTGTCGTAAAGAATAAAGTATGGGTAATGACATAAATTTAACTTAAATTAGAAACATTAAAAAAGGGGTTGATGTGTTTACGTTAAATCACAGCAACCCCTTTATTATATCCTAATATCTTGCTTCTATAACCTGTTTACGGTCTCCCCTGAATTTAATACTTCTCCATGAAAAATGTAATTACATTTATTATATTATTGCTTTACTGACAAGACTAAATCCACACGTCGATTTGTAGCGCGTCCAGCTGATGTTTCATTAGAAGCGATAGGATGTGATTCTCCAAAACCTGAATATGTTATTTTGTAGCCTCCTCTAAGAGAAGCAATAAACTTGGCAACCGCTGAGGCTCTTTTTTTCGAAAGTTTTTTATTAATCTTGGCTGAACCCACCGAGTCGGTATGACCTTGAACAACAACTTTTTCAGCATCCAGTTTTTTAATAATCGCATCAACACTGGAAATTAATTGCTTTGAAGACTCAGGAATAACGGCATTACCTGACTTAAAGTTAATACGCTTAAGTCTAAAGACTAATTTGTTACCTTGTTGATATACCAGTGCCTCGTCTTGTGAAAGTACCTTTTGTGCTTCGTCCATTGCTTGCTGAAATCTAACTTGTGTTGAAGCTCTAGACAGTTGCTCTTTCTGTGTTTTAAGAACACCTTCTGTACGTATCAGTGCACCCTCTTTTTCCTGTAGCGTCATTTTTGTTGTTTTTAAATTCGCTTGCAGCTTTCCAACATTAGAAGACAGTTCACCCAATGCCCGTTTTTGTTTCACTATTTGAACAGCAATATTTTCAGGGGTACCTTTTGCTCCCTTGATCACATTCATAACATCAAACAATAAGGTCGCACTCGCTAACGATTCATTAACACTATCCTTATATACCTTTGGACTACGCGGGCTCTGAGCAATAATATTAATCGCAGTTTTATAATCTAACGATGCTGTCCGCAATGATTTTGGTGTGAGATCATCAGCATCATCTTCAATGGCTTGTTTAATCGCTTGATTAGCCGCATTGAGTTGAGAGAACTGAACTGCCTTCGATTCTAAAACGAGATATTTTTTCTGAAATTCAGAGAAGTCATCAGGAGAAAGCAATTTACTAAATTGGCTGGTTTCACTTTTTAAGTCATCATCAATTTCCATCATGCTCTCAACGAGTGCATCACTTTTTCTGACGCCGGCTGACAGCGAAGATGCTCTGGCCTTAAGTATACGACGAGCAGATTTTTTTCTGACTTTTGATATTTTTTTCGCATCCTGGAAAAAGGCCTTTGCAATGGATGCTTTTTCCAAAACGGCTTCACTCGACTCACCTTGCTCAAGTGCTAACTTGGCTTCAGCCAGAAATTCACTACCTTTTGAATAGTTATCATCGGCTAAAACATCATGTTGCTCCTGTTGTGCCGTGGCCATTCTTTGCTCTACCTCAGCGATACCTTTAACGGGATCACTACCGGACATCAATTTCGCTTGCCTGTGACTGGCACACCCACTTGCAATTATTACGGTAATCGAGATTAACCATAGGGATTTAATTAGCTTATTCACAACGCAATACTCCTGTTTTCAATAATATCTGCTATATATCTAATAAAACTACCAAGTTTTCTACGGCTTTTATACTACACGATGTGACCATGTTCAAAAACAAGTCATTTAAATTCAATGACTTCGCCCTATTTAGCCTAATTGCATTAATTTTTATTGTAATTAAAGGGTATTGTCGAATAGGTATGGTTTTTTGCGCGACATATTTTGCTAAAATGGCTCATTTTTCTACCCACAGAAGTCATTTTATGAAAAGCCATTTCCAACGATTTACCGCTCTACTTTTATCCACACTCATTTTAACAGGCTGTTTTGGGCCAGAATCACCTCAGGATGTGACTCGAGAATTCTGGGAAGCCGTTATCACTCAAAATGTAGATGATACGATCGAATACTCAACCCTGTTGGATGCGAAAAGCTACGATTCATTTAATAAAAAGTGGGATGGCTACCAGCTTGTTATAGGCAAGATCGTGATTGATGGAAATCAGGCTGAGGTTGAAACGAAATTATCACGAATCGATAACAACAGCGAAAATCACAGAAAGCTAAATACATACCTGGTAAAACAAGATGGGCAATGGAAAGTGGATTACGTTCACACGGCAAAATCAATGGATGGTGATGTGTTTACTCAATTTCTGGGACAACTGGATGATCTGGGTAAAAAGCTATCTGATACGCTAAAGGATTCATCGAATAAATTTAGTATTGAAATGAAACGCCTTGAAAATGAGTTAAAAATATTTGCGCAATCGACAAGTGACGAAGCTAACAAGATTATTGAGCAACATGGTGCAGAACTTAAAAAGAGCATTGAAGAGCTAGCCGAATCCATTGATCGTGCGTTAAAAGAACACAATAATGATTTATCTGAAGAAGAGAAAAGAAAGTTACTCAAAGTATCTGATGATCTAAACAAGAGCCAGCAAAGCCTATCTACACCAACAGTCAGTAACATTAACCAAAGTAACCGCTATATGATTCAGGCACAACAACAGCTGGATGAAATTAATAACGAAACAATATCAAGCTATAAAAAACAGTGGCAAGATTGGCAGTACAGCTTTGAACGTGACATGCAATCTTTGTTGGATGCACTATCAACCAAACGAAAAAATTAACTAACTACATGAAAAGTTAGAGCAATTAATTCTTCAACTCTTCCTTAAGTTTATTCGCTAGTAATGTCGCCATTGCATAAATCGGTAATGATGGATTAGCGCCAACACTGGTGGGGAATATTGAACCGTCAATAACACTTAAGTTTGATAAATGATGATGATGCCCATCTAGATTTACAACTGTGTTTTTAATATCAGTTCCCATTGCACAACCACCCATGATATGTGCAGAAAAAAGCTTCGCCCTAATAGATGCAAGTGGTAAACCTTTAATTCCTTTTTTTGCTTCTTTCCATGAACGGTACCATGGTGCATCAGTGTGGCTAGGTAGAGCCTCGATGGCACCAGCGGCAAATTGAATTTCCATCATTGACGCATAAGCGTGTCGTATTCCATCCCAAAGATAATTATTTAATGGATAATCTAGTACAGGTGAACCATCATCATTTAATTTAACGGTACCACCAACACTTTGCTCATTAAAACCATCGCGCATTAAAGCAATTAAAGGTTGAGCATGAGAAATATTTGCCATGACATCTGCATGTTCCTGGCCAAACTCAGTAAACACTGTCGCGGCTAATGCCGGTTGTAAGGGTGCCGCTTCGATCTTATAGCCCATCTTGCCAACTATTCCATCACGCCATAAAAATTCATTACTGGTTATCGTTTGCGGAGCTCCATAAAAGGCTTCTATTTTTTCAGGCATACGCGCGGCGCTTCCCGCTGTGACATGTAAAAATGTGCGTTTACCCACACGCTCATAAGGATCCGGTAACTCTGATCGCATTAATAAAGCCGGCGTCCCAATACCCCCAGCAGCTAAAACAATATGACGTGCACGTATACGTACTTTAACGCCTGTCGTATCTGCACCTCTATCATTCATCGCATGACATTCAACTTCCTTAACCGTATCCCCTTTACTTATCAATTTTTCTGCACGCAATCGAGAATATAACTGTGCACCCATTTTAAGTGCAGCAGGGATACAAGTAACTAACGTTGATTGTTTTGCACCAACGGGACAACCCATTCCACAATAACCCAAGTTACGACAATTTTTAACATTGCGAGAAATAATTTCATGCTGCCAATTTAATTTTTTTGCCCCACGTATAAAAACAGAATTACTTGGGTTATGTACTGGCCAGGGATGTATGTTGAGCAACTTTTCTGCATAGTCATATGAAGACTTTAATGATGCGGCATCTAAAGACCAGCCATAAACCTGTTGCCAATGTTCAAGTGTATTTGATGGAATACGAAAACAACTTGTCCAGTTAACGGTTGTACCACCGCCCACTGCTCTGCCTTGTAAAACAGTAATAGCTTTATCTTCCGTTTTACGATTAGCCACTTCATGATACAAGTTTGGATAAGCATCTGATTCTTGCATGTGAAAATCAGCAGTCGATTGATAGGGGCCTTCTTCAACCATCACAACCTTTAAACCGGCTTCAGAAAATATTTGTGCACTAATGCCTCCGCCTGCACCGGTACCAATTACAACCACATCGGCCTCAACAATGTGATCTTGTTTTAATGTACTGCAATCTATAGTTGAATGATTAGTCTTCATGAGAGTTTTGGCGGTCCAGGATAATGAATACGTTGCCATGAACGCGGATTGGCATACCAGGAACCGGTGATTAAATCATGTAGTGCGATATAACCAACACGCAACAAATCAAAATTAGAATTTTTCCAGTTTGTTAATAAATCTTTAACATTATTCTCACTCACATTGCGCCAAGAAGACCAAACGCCTGCAATCAAAGAACGAGTCAGAGGAAATTCTAAAACCCAAAGTAATTGTTCAATCTCATCGCGAACCGTTTTAGGGAAATGAGACACACTTATATCAAAGCCGATAATAATTTCATCAATGGCTTTCTTACGTTCATTGACTTCAAGAGGTAATGCACCCGCTAACATCACAGGAATAATGGCATGTAATAAATCACGATCCTCATTACCTAACCAAAGACAATCATGACATTTTTCTGTTTCACGGCTCACCATAGAACTACACGCCGCAACCGTTAAGGTTGCTGAGCCAAGTAAACCGACTTTTAAAAATCGTCTGCGATGTGAGTTAAATGGGGTATTCATTATTTTTCGCTAATTAGGACCTGTTTCTGACTCAATTTATGTCTAAAAACTGAAATAGTTCACAATTTGTAACTTGCATCTATATAAGCATGTACTAAAATAGATGTTATCTATAATGACGATAGCAAAGGTGAGTTCACAATGGCAATTGATATTTTAAGTATTATTGGTTCTGCTATAGCAGTACTTGTGGTGGTAGTAATGTTCGGCCTCTGTAAAATTCGTGGTTGTAACAAGCCGATCCAATAGTCGATAGTTTTAATCGGTTATCAAACTGATAACCGCCTTCTGAATACTAGGATGATCAAACTCTCGACCACCGATAGCGCGGTATACAATCTTCCCTTCGGGACTAACAATATAGGTTGTCGGTAAACCTCTCACCTTCCACTTAGTCATTACCGTACCATCGGTATCAAATAATATTGGGAAACTGGGTGCAGGGCTGATCATACCCAAAAATGGAAAAACCGTATCTATATCTTCACCGACATTTACAGCTAAAACTACAACATTTTTATCCTGGGTTGCCAGGTGTAGCCTTTCCAGCGAACCCATTTCACGACGACAAGGTGGACACCATGTTGCCCAGAAATTCACAACCACCACCTTACCCTTTAGATCATTAATATCAACAAACTCATCATCCATATTTTTCAAACGCAAGGCGGGGGCAATTTTTGGATTTTTAATCACAGTAAGATTATGTGTTAGTGGCGGGAGTCCTGCCGCATGACTCATAACGGATGCAAATAACATTGTGCTCGAAATCAACGTAAGTAATAGCGC
>JAUVGM010000285.1 GCA_030593785.1 Gammaproteobacteria bacterium
AAGTCGATAATATCTTTATCTGTTGGTGGATTAGCATCGATCCATTCCAGACACATCGATGTTGTTGGATGGGTACCTGTACCAAAAGCTAAACCAGGGTCGAGTAAAATATTAGCGGCATCAGGTTGTGGAGGCTCGAAAGTACTGGGTACAACCCAGAGTTTTTCACCAAACAGCATGGGTTTAAAATCGTCCATCCAGGCGCGTACCCAGTCTTTATCTTCGAGTTGCTCGCCTTTCCAATCAGGTATTTTTTTTCTGAGTTGTTGTTCTATATTGTTAATGACTTGTTTTAAGTCCTGACTGGCATCAAAAAGTCCAACTGCGCGTGTTTGTGACCACATGGGAGTGGTACCGACTGCCGGTTCCAGCATAGGTTGATCTTGCATGTCTTGCAAAGTAACAGAGACCGCACCTTGTTCCATCAAAGCATCGGAGAGTTGATCAGCTTCCTTGTCGTTAGTTGGGATAATCAGTTGCAGCCAAGGCATTAGAAGGCCTTCGCACGATTCATATTTTCCGCTCCAGCGGCGTTAAAAAATTCTTTCAAAATACTCATTTACTGTTTGTAAACTCCGTTTTTTCTTTCATTTTGTGCCTTGCTGGAACGAAAACTATTTCTCGTGCAAAGGCTTCTATTAAAAAATATTTCAAGATAAAAAAAAGCGGGTGACTTCACCCGCTTTTTTTACAAGTTAGAAAAAACTATTTAGCTTTTTCTTTTTCTTCGAGTTTCTTTTCTAAGTAATGAATATTTATACCACCTGCCTGGAAGCCGGCATCATTGAACAACTCTTGTTGTAATGGAATATTGCATTTAATTCCTTCAATAACCATTTCACTTAATGCGGTGCGCATGCGTGCCATTGCAACTTCACGGGTTTCACCATGAGTGATGAGCTTGGCAATCATCGAATCGTAATAAGGTGGAACACGGTAACCATTATAAATATGGGTATCAACACGAACACCTGGACCACCGGGTGCATGGTAAGCGGTAATGGTTCCTGGAGAAGGCATGAAGTTATTTGGATCTTCTGCATTAATTCGACATTCCATTGAATGACCATTAATCACAATATCATCTTGCGTGTAAGCAAGTGGTAAACCACTTGCTATACGAAGTTGCTCACGCACAATATCAACCCCTGTGATCATCTCAGTAACGGGATGTTCAACCTGAACACGGGTATTCATTTCAATGAAATAGAATTCGCCGTCTTCATATAAAAATTCAAATGTACCTGCACCACGGTAGCCGATATCAATACACGCTTGAGCACAACGGTTACCAATTTCATTACGTATTTCATCAGAAATACCGGGAGCCGGGGCTTCTTCAATGACTTTTTGGTGACGACGCTGCATAGAACAATCACGTTCACCTAAATGAATGGCATGACCATGCTCATCAGCAAGTACCTGGATTTCAATATGACGCGGGTTGCCAAGGTATTTTTCCATGTACACCATGCCATTATTAAAAGTGGCAAGAGCTTCGGCTTTAGTCAAAGAAATAGAGTTGAGTAATGTCGCATCACTATGCACAACGCGCATACCACGACCACCACCACCGCCAGAGGCTTTAAGAATAATCGGATAACCAATACGATGCGCATGTGCGAAATTCTTTTCATCGTCTTCATCTAGTGCGCCATCTGAACCGGGAACGGTTGGCACACCGGCGGCTTTCATGGCTTTTATTGCTTCAACTTTATCACCCATGATACGGATGGTTTCAGCTTTAGGGCCAATGAAAACAAAACCACTTTCTTCTACACGTTCAGCAAAGTCAGCATTTTCTGATAAAAAACCATAACCTGGATGGATACCAACAGAGTCAGTCACTTCTGCCGCGCTGATAACAGCGGGAATACTTAAATAACTTTCTAATGAAGAAGCAGGGCCAATACAAACAGATTCATCTGCAAGGCGAACATGTTTTAAATCACGATCGGCTTCGGAGTGAAGCGCAACAGTGCGAATACCTAACTCACGACAGGCACGTAAAATACGCAGTGCAATTTCGCCACGGTTAGCAATAAGTACTTTATCTAACATAATAAACTCGTTTCTTTAGCGGCCTAATTTAAAATTAGGCGGAATCAAATTAAGACCAGTGACAGCCAACTTACTCTATTATAAAGAGGGGTTGGTTGTACTCTACAGGTTGTCCATTTTCTACCAAGATAGCTTTAATGGTGCCGCCTTTATCTGCTTCAATCTGATTCAGTAATTTCATTGCTTCAATAATACAAAGCGTATCGCCAACGCTTACTTTAGAACCTACATCAACAAATGATGCTGCACCGGGTGAAGGAGAACGGTAAAAACTGCCCACCATTGGTGAATTTAATACATGGCCTTCAATTTTCTCTTCTACAGGGGCGGCTTCAGCAGCAGGGGCGGCAGCAGCTACTGGAGCAGCAATCGCTACAGGTGCAACAGCTCCTGGAACCACGGTCGGGTTACGACTGATGCGAACAGATTCTTCACCTTCGTGAATTTCGATTTCAGCAATACCAGATTCTTCCAGTAGCTCGATGAGTTTTTTTACTTTTCTTATATCCATAATATTTTCACCTTTAAGGGGTTAATAAGTGATTCGGTTTATGCAATTGATTGAATCGCCGACGTTAAAGCCAACGAATAACCTGTTGCGCCCAGCCCGCTTATGACGCCCTGAGCCAAATCCGAAAAATAGGAATGGCGACGGAAGTCTTCACGAGCATGGACATTTGATAAATGAACTTCGATAAAAGGAATATTTACCGCAGCAAGAGCGTCGCGCATCGCCACACTGGTATGGGTGAACGCGGCGGGGTTAATAATGATGTAATCAATTTTTTTAGCGGCATCCTGAATGGCCGTTACCAACTCATGTTCAGCATTACTTTGACATGTTGAAAGAGTATGTCCGGCAGTTTTAGCTTGTTCGATAAGTAACGCATCGATATCGGCTAAAGTTGTGGCACCATAAATTTCCGGCTCACGTGTCCCGAGCAGGTTCAGGTTAGGGCCATGTAATACCAGAATGTTCGCCATTTTAATGATGCCAATAAAATCGTTAACTTAATTCATGCAATATCCATGCAAATGTACACACAATCGCGACATGATTGATGCATTTTAGGCTCTTCCTAAGCGCTGATTTTGAGGTATTGTGCCTCAAGAGTAGGGTGTTGTCCAATTTATGGGAATTCCCCGAAATTCGCTGCAAATAATAGCAAAAAAGCGGAAATTAGGATGCCAACCGGTTCACAGATTAAAAATATGAGTTATTTGTCTAAGGTGGCTATAGTTACGGGGGTGATATAACGCAAAGGAACGCGAAGAAAAACAAAGAAAATTAAATGAGTGTTTTTGTAGGTTGGGTTAAGGAGTAAAACGACGAACCCAACAATTTTAATGTTGGATCCGCTACGTTTGATCCAACCTACAAAATCTTAGCGTCCCTTTGCACTATAGAACCGCTACGCGTTTCTTTCAGTATTACCCTAACCTGCTCCGCACGTTCTGGCATCGTTGAGCTTTTTGACTTTAACTTTGACTTTGATTTTAAATATTACAACAACGGTTTGATCATGCCTTCAACTTGTTCGAA
>JAUVGM010000176.1 GCA_030593785.1 Gammaproteobacteria bacterium
GGGTCTTTTTAAATCATGTCAGACAACGGCTCTGTAAAAGTATAGAACTTATTCAAAAAAATAAATGGTGTCAGAGAACAATATTCTCTAAAACGTATTTCTTAATTATGGGTATTTTATCGGGGGAAGATCATTCCCAAAGCGGTCATTAAGAATTACTTTAATCTCAATAAATATTATTTCATTTTGCCATCAGTGATCCTGATTTGCTATTCATGGTTTTCAATCCTAAACTATTAACTAAGGGATTATATTAAGTGAATACTGTTAATGTTATACGGATCCGCTTAATCAACTGTTAGGCATACGAAAAAGGAGGAGATAATGAATACTGTATCTACAACAACCCGAAAACGTATTGAAGCACAGGGTTATCTGGGTCTAAGTGATGCCTCTATTTCAGAAATAGGACTTTGGCTTCGCTTTTCTCCAGCAATTTGCACAGTGTGGATTGCTATTGCTACCTATTATGAATCAGTAACAGCCCTAGTGATTCTAGTACCATTGTCTGCACTGGGTGCAATTCTACCTTGGCACCCTTTTGACGCTATTTACAATTATGGCATTCGGCATCTCCTTGGCACTGAGCTTTTACCGCGTTCCCAGGCGCCGAGAAAGTTTGCATGTATGGTGGCCACTGTTTGGTTGATCGCCACAAGTTTGGCTTTCTATAGTGGAGCCACAGTCTTAGGTTATGCCCTCGGTGTTTCATTAGCAGTCGCAGCAGCGGTGCCCACGCTTACCGATTTTTGTATACCGTCATTTTTTTATGGATTAATGTTTGGAAAACCTAAGGCTAGAGATGTAGATAACGCCTAACAAGTTGTTCAACATCGTTCGCGGCAAACCGCTCACTTGGACGCGCTAAAAATCAGCGCGCCTGTTAATAAAAACGTTGAATGTCTGCTTTTGATGTTTGCTAGAGATGATTATCTTATTTGGCGAACGGCAGCTACTGGCCGAATGAAGACATCTTGAGGCCACAATGTGTGACTTCAAGCATGAAAAATGGTAAAAATAAAAAGATAACGGCGGCAGTCGACCCAAAGCGGTCATTCAAGATGTTTATACTGAAGCTCTTCCTGTTAACATTATCGTCATCTCGTATTATCTCAATAACAAAAACGTATCAGTTAGGTAAGCCTGCTTTTATTAACCCGTGTAATAAAAGTTTCATATCAACCTCATGACTAAATGGCGTAACAGATTTTACATGCTCGATTGTTAACTCTGGATTCCAACTAATTAGCTGCTCAATAACCCATCTCGCATCCTGTATACGGCCAACCTGGGCATAACTGGCGGCTAGCCAAAGATTGGCACGTTGTGAAGTTGGGTTTCTCACAAGAGTATCTTCAAATGTTTGAATTGCATCTTTATATTTTCCTAATACAAACTGACATTGCCCTAAGTGGAATTTGTAGTTAGATGAATGGTTTGGATTGAGGCGTACAGCCTTATTTATCAAGGTAATACTATTAGTTGGTGAATGTGAATAACACATAACAGAAGCTAATAAGATAAAGGCATCAGCATAACTAGGATTGAGTGCAATGGCATTAGCGGCACTGGCCATCGCTTCATTAAGTTGCTTTTGCTCGCGGTGAATAAGACCTTTAACAAAATGGGCTTGAGCCAAATCTGGATCAAGTTCAATTGCCGTGCGCACAAATTTTTCCGCCAGTTGGATTGAGTCTTTAGAATTCTTTGTCCAGTTGTTAACGAAATCAGCACGATGTGTATTTGCCAATACTGCGTAGGCACGTGCGAAGTTAGAATCTAGAGTAATCGCTTTTTCAATATTTTCACGCGCAAGTTGGTTAGCTTGTTGGAAGCGTTGGCCGTAATGCTTGAGTCCCTGCAAAAAATACTCATACGCAGTTAGGCTGGTTGTATAGCGTTTGGCAAGAAGTCGATATTCAGTATCTGAAATCGATAAATTAAAGGCTTCTACAATATTGGCACTTATCAAATTTTGCAAATCAAAGAGATCGGTTATAGGTCGTCGATATGTTTTTTGCCATAATTTATTATTGGCCATTATATTAAATAATGTCACCTCTATATTTATCTCATTCTTACTTATATGAATATTTCCTTTTACGTAATAGTCTACATTAAGTTCTTTTTGTAACTTGCTTGTATCTATTTTTATAGAGTCGTATTGTCGGACTGTATTATTTGCAATCATATTAAATTGCTTTATTTTCGAAAGATCACGAATAAGATCATCCGTGATCCCTTTTGCCAATTGTTGATTTTTATTAATAGAAAAAGGTAGCACTGCAATTGAGGATATTTTTAACTGTCCTCGCATAGAAGTATGCTCACGAATGATATTCTGTATTTCTTCATTAGTGATCTCATGGGTTTCATGTAACGCATAAACAATCAACATGATGGTAATAAAGGTTAAAAATATTGTAGTAAGCCAAGCAGGATTTCTCTGTGAAAATTTAGTAAGTCTGTAAAAGGACGTGGAATGACGAGCATTAACGGGTTGTTTGTTTAGATATTTTTTAAGATCATCGACTAGCTCAGATACAGATTGATAGCGAGACGCCTGGTTTTTAGATAATGCACACGTCAAAATTGTATTTAGATCCCTATCTAACGTTGAAGTCTTATTAGAAGGTTGGTACACATTATTTTCATCAAATTCAGGATGGTGGTTCGTTAGTATTTCGTACAATACGAGGACAAGTGTGTAAACGTCACTACTTTCATTCAGCTCTTCGCACGCGAGTTGTTCAGGGCTAGCATAAGCCGGTGTCATAGCAAGGCAACGAGTTGAATTGCCTTCAATAGTATTATCTTTGCCTGTTGCGGAAAGAAGTTGGGATATACCAAAGTCGACTAGTTTAGGTATTCCATTATGGCTCACGAGAATATTATTGGGTTTAATGTCGCAATGTAGTATTTGATGCTGATGTGCATATTGAATCGCATTGCATATCTGAAAGAATAATTTTATTTTCTCTCTAATCGATAATTGATGTTGTTTGCAATACACATCAATTGTATGACCATCAACATACTCCATGACTAAATAGAGTGAACCATCATCACATGCTCCGCCATCTAAAAGCCGGGCAATGTTGGCATGTTCCATGTTTGCTAAAATTTGACGTTCAGCTTTGAATCTTTTCCGTTCCTCATCAGAGGCTAATACATTGTGTAGGATCTTAATGGCAACTTTCTTTTTAAAAATAGCATCACTACGCGACGCAAGGTAGACAATCCCCATGCCGCCATGACCAATTTCTTCATCTATAGTATAGGCACCAACTTTTTCACCCGTTCGTACTGTGTTTAACAGATAAGCTGCTTCGGTGAATAGACTCTTTCTGATTCCATCTTCATTATTGGTATCATTAAATAAAAGATTCTCAACTTCATCGCGTAAAGTCGAATCGGTACAATGCGTATTCAGATAAGCTTCTCGAGCATCACTATCCAGCTCGATAACGGCCTGGAATAGTCCATCAAGTTTCTGCCAGTGTTCAGGTGTCATCTTCATTGGGATTCAGCGCTTTTTGAAGCCAGGCTTCCGCCATTCGTAGTTCACGTTGAACAGTTTTTGAAGAAACATCTAAGCAGCTGGCAATTTCTTCAATCTTCAAACCACCAAAATAATACAGCTCCACCATTTCATGTTTACGCGGATCAACGCTATTCAATGCATGTAGTGCATCATCTATTTCTAAAATACTTAATTTCGATTTTTCCGGAATTTTAGATTCTTCATAGGTGATCCTTGTGTAATCCGAACCTCGTTTTTTACGATCTTTGGCTCGGGCATAATCCACCAGAATATGGCGCATTTGTTGTGCTGCAACGGCATAAAAATGCTTTCGGTCATGCCAGTGAACATCACTCCCTATCAACTTTATAAAGGCTTCATTAATAAGCGCAGTGGGTTGTAAGGTATGCGTTTTCCTTTCTCCTCGCATATAGTGATTAGCGATTCGATGGAGTTCCTGATATACGAGAGGGCTAAGCTCATCGAGTACCTTGGCATCACCTTTCCGCCATTGTTGAAGAAGAGCAGTGATAGATTCTGGCTTTGACATCCTAAACGAAAGCCTCATATTGTTGAGTATTGAATTATAATATATTCGTTTTTCTATATGACTATATTGATTATAGTCAATAAACATGAATTTATTATTATTTGAATTATCTGTATAAAACAAATTATCTAGAAGAAAAGCAGGCCATAAGTGGCCTGCTAATACATCTTTTGGAAATGAATTAGTCACCATACTTGGAACGCTGCAAAGTCACTTTTCCATTACCTAACGTAACCGACCAAATATTGTTAAATTCCTTTTTAGGGAAGCATTTCTTATTCTTACAAGGCAGGCAATTCTCAGGCTGACTCGTGCATACTTGATCACCAACTAGTGGAACACCAAGCCCCGCCATGATGGCAAACATATTCCCACTATTAGCGGATACGACAACGTTGCTACCAGTACTCACCTTCTTCAAGGCTTTAATCATCGGCTTGATAGCAATTTTTCCCTTGCTTCGATTAGTGACTGTTTTACCCTTTATTGTCTTTCCTTGTTTTGGGATTTGCACAATCGAGAGGCCTTGGTTCTTTGCTAAAGGCACAACAGTGTCATATGTGCGGTCAGTATGAGTAGAATAAATCTGCGTAACCTTGGCATCTTGAAAAAACTGCACAAGTGCTTGAGCTCGTTTTTTACCTTTATCAGTAAGTGGTTTATCCTGGTTCTTCTTATTGAACTCAGCATGGCGTAAAAAGTGATACGTAGTCTCTTCACCACTAGTTGGTGTATTAGCACATGCTGTAAATATGCTAATAAAACCAAAACTAGCGGCAAGCAAAAGACTCGTATACCATCTGGATTTACGTGATAATGATTTCATTGATATTCCTCCTGATTATTTAAGAATCGGTTGGAAAATTTCTCCAGCCCCTATATGTGTAAGCGCTGTTTCTCAATAAAATCGGACATTATTTTGGTATTTAGGGTTATCTGATTATAGATTTAACAAAATACACAAATAGACATTATAAATATATTAGATGTATGTAATTAAAAATATTAAATTCGCAATTTCTATTTGTTGAACGTCCGCTTCTGGCCGAGTGAAGACGGTTGATGAGTTAATAACTGAGTTATACTAAGATATAAGGTCGGCAGTCGACCCAAAGCTGCCGGTTATAACTTCAAATGTGCTCCAAAGCAGACATTCAATAATTCATCTAAATGTTATGTATAAAAATGAATACTCCAGCAGTACATGTCTATCCATTATTTTCACCTTTACTGTTTGGGGGCGCATTTTTAATTAAGCACGGTAGGGCGTAATAACCATAGGGCATTGCGCCGTATGAAGAAATAAAAAACGGTAGCTTGCCTTAGACGTTTTTCATCATAACCTAACATCTACAAATCAATAAACCTGTTAGGTTTCATAAACAACATCCAACCCAAGCCACGATACATTCTCTATGGCATCTAAAACCGATCTAACATGGCTGGGTTATATGAGTCTGTGAGTGAACTCAATCCTGCCGCTTCCATACGCTTATCATGAATCTGGATTTTTCTCAGCAAATCTTCCATCGTAATGGTGTTATCGTCTAGTTCATAAAGTTGTTTTGAACCATGGTGCATAAAATTCATAATGATCATGGCATCTTTATCATTATTTTCAATTGCGGCTTCTATCTTGCGTTGTTTGCGATGTATC
>JAUVGM010000142.1 GCA_030593785.1 Gammaproteobacteria bacterium
GTCGTATCTGGTTTTGCTATTTTTAAAGTAACTTTGAATATATGTGCGTGTGGGTTGTAGAGATTAACAGTGTATTGAATGTTCATTGAGTTTTTTCGGGTTCGTTTTCTATGATGGTTTTAGGTTTGTTAACTTTCACATACAGGTGAATAAATTTCTTGTTTCTTGAATTTGTAGAATATGTTTGACTATTATCATCTTTGGATACAGGTTTGCTTGAAGCAACCTCAAGCCATTCATTGGTTTTACCAACAATGGTTGTGTCCAGTTGTGTATGTACTATTGCTCCTGCAATATCATCACTTAATGAGGATGCATTTAATCCAACTTGTATAACTGACCAGCCACTAAACTCATGCACTTTAAAAATGTAACTCTTGCTTATTTTTTTAAAGGTAAATGATTGGGTTTCAGTACCGTCAGCATAACGTTTTCTTTCGGTAACAGGTATTGATATTCCCGTATTTAATTTCACCCATTGCCGCTCAGTTATGGACATGGATTGAGATGTGTTGGTTCGATTTTTACCCGCCTGGTATGTGTTAGATTTTTTATTGAAATTAATCTTACGATTTGAAGCTATAAATTCAATCGTTAATATATCAGGTGGCGTGTCTATTTTATTAATGATGTGCATTATGTTTTTCGTTTTACCTGATGTGCCATTAATAAGTAGTACATCATTTTCCTGGCTGATAGATACAGATTTATCAACTAATGATTTGAGAACAGACAGGACGTCTTCACCAGTAATGTATTTTAAATTAATTGTTGTTATCTTTTTTTCTTCACTGATAATCTCTTCGGCAATAAGTTGATGCCAGTTAAATAATAAGATTAAGCTTAATAATGTGTATATTGATTTAATCATAAGTGTAATCTGCGTAAATTTGCATCAGGAGCACTATGTTCCCAAACTTCATTAAAGAAATTAGATAGTTCTAATGCTAAGCGGGGACGATTAAAGTTTGCTAATCCTTCATAGCGATCTGAGTGACGTAAATAGATAACAGCTTTACCATCAAAAAGGGTGAATGCTTCACCGTATGATTTGTATTCTTCTGAAATTTTTCTAACTTCGATACTGCTAGTCAACTGTTGAATTAAGTCAGTTAGTCTGTGCCCATTTTTAGTCATTGGATCTGAATCTTTAATAAGTATACGTATTTTTGTAAATTTGCTTGAGATAGAAAGCTTTTTTATCGCATCAATAAAATCAGGCGTATCAAAAATAGCGGGATCAAGATGTCTGGAGATAATGTCAATAGTCCGGGATGTTTGTTGAGCCATCGCGATATTTATTACCTTTACTTCATCACGTGAGCCTAGTGAAATATCATTTTCACCTTTTTTAAATTTATAATTTTTGTTATCCGACTTCATTAAAATTTACCGTTATCCTGATGCGGTTATATTTTTATTATATTGCAGTCATATTGCCATGATATTGCATAGTATAATGAGGTATTCCAGCATCCATATAAACATCACTTGTTACAGTAAAACCGTATTTTTTATAAAAATCCACAGCATGATCTTGTGCCGATAATTCAATTCGTGAAATCGCTTTGGCTTGTGCAATTTCCAGAATATATTTAAGCATGTTTTTGCCGATATTACGATTACGATACGCCTTTAAAACGGCCATTCTGCCAATATGCCCATCATCTAATAAGCGCGCTGTGCCCACAGCCTTATTATTATAATAGGCTAAAATGTGCGTAGAATCATTGTCAAATTCATCCCACTCGAGTTCAATGGGGACATTTTGCTCTTGAATGAAAACAGAGGTTCTGATTTCTTCAATCTCAGAAAAGTTCTGCTTAAAATCCACCGTTTTAATAACGATTTCACTCATCAGGAAACTCAAGATAGCCTTGGTTATAAATGTTACATAAGAAGTCCACAGTGTTTTTATTGTCCAGGTAGGATTTTAAGTCGGCGTATGTGTTTAAATGCTGATTACAGAACAACTTAACAATCTCATCTGTGTCAGGCTTGAGTTCTTGTTTGACACCATTAATAAATAGTGAAATTTTATTGTTTTGATTAACGAGGTAGTTAGCTCTTACGGTAGAAGGCCTGCGAAGAAGGCCAGTTTCTTTTAATGCGGAGAGAAACTCTGAGGTAGACAAGGTGTTTTCTACCATGTTTTCATCATCATTCAGGTATTCGGTGATAAATCGTCCAAACCAGTCTTTAATTTTTGATTTGTCACTGAATTGAGATATCAATAATTCTTGAATTTTATTAATAACATCAGAAGTAACTTCACCATTATTTTGTTCAGGCAATAAGTCAGGATCACGATATCGTAAATTGTCATTTAAATCTGTTATATGTTCATCAACGTAGGATGACAATAATTCAGCGTAAGAAGGTGCTCTAAAGCCGATAGAAAAAGTCATGCAATCTTCCATGCCAATGCCATAGTGAGCAACATTTGCAGGCAAATAAAGCATATCTCCCGCTTCAAGCACCCATTCAGTTTCAGACTTGAATTCTTTAATTATTTTTAATGGAATATTTTCTTCGAAGTTATCTTCTCTTACTGGCGTTTCATTGATCATCCATTTCCTTCTTCCTTTTGCCTGTAACAAGAAAACATCATATTGATCAATATGCGGTCCCACACTGCCATCAGGAGCAGCATAACTTGCCATAAGATCATCGACACGCCAGCTTGGTATAAAGTTAAATTCATGCAGCAGGTCATCGAATTCTGGAAAAACTTTATTTAATCCCTGAATTAATAGAGTCCAGTGACTTTTGGGTAAGGAGGTAAATCGAGATTCAGGGAAAGGGCCGTTTTCTAATTCCCATTTAGGCGTGCTTTTTTGCTCTAAAATTATTCGTGATTCAATAAAATCTTCACAGGCAAGTCCTGCAAGTTCTTCAGCAGAGATAGGAGAAATATAGTCAGGAAAAGCCGAACGAATTAATAATGGCTTTTTTTGCCAATAGTTTTGTAAAAAGTCTTTAATGTTTAAATTATGTATCAAAGGATTATTTTGTATTGTAATTTTAAATGCATGAGGATAATTTAAAAGAGCTCAATATCGCCTTCTTCAATTATAAAATCTTCAATTTCATTTTTATCGAGTAAATACTCAAAACCACGCACCATATTACGACCATGTTCTTTTGAGTAATATAGTGCTTTGTCGGCACGTTCAACAATGGAAGAGAGAGGGATCTTGTTGTTGAAGGCACAAAAACCTGTACTTGTTGTTACTTTATTTTCCATAGGAAAATTAAAATCTTCAACATTCTTTCGGAATCGATTCAGTACCGAATCGGCCTGTTCTAGTGTAATGTCGTGTAATAACACAGCAAACTCTTCACCACCATAGCGAAATAACATATCAATATCACGAAAGGTTTTTTTCATGAGGTTTGAAAATAATAGCAAAACCTCATCACCATATACGTGTCCGTACTTATCATTTACATTTTTAAAAAAATCAATATCAAGCAAGGCAAAACAAAATTGTGAAGGTTCATCGTCCGCACGATTTTCTTGATCAAAGTTTGCATGAAGTTTTTCTAATCGTGAATCAAATGACTGGCGGTTGTAGAGTCCGGTAAGTGAGTCTGTATCTTTGTTTCTTAGTAAATAAACCTGGTGATTATAGGCGCTGAGTAGTGTGTAGACATAATGTTCATCAATAATCTCTTTATTGATAGTGATCAATAAGCCGCGGTTTGAACGTTCACTTTCAACGGTGAAAACCTGAACATAATCATCGGTTGGTAAATACTTAAAACCATCAAACTGTATAGATTCAGAATCAGAAGAGAGCTGCATCACTTGAGATTTTTTTAAGCAGTTTTCACTTTTGTTGCGGCAAGCAATTAACTTAGGTGAAAATGTTCGTTTGTTAGCTTCATAGAGGCTATATCCCTGCTCATAAAGATAAATCTCACCTTCAGGATGAGACTTATCAATAACATTAAGTAATGCTTCACGAAGTTGTTCGATATTATCTTGTCGAATTAAACTCAGTAAATCCTTTACTGGACACTTTATCGTGTTGTTGTTATCAAGCTCCATGATATATTAAAATTAGATAGCCTTTGTTTGTTCAACAGCATTACCAATATATGTCATTGGGGTAAGAGCTATAAGCTGATCTTTTGCTTCTTGTGGTATCTCTAAATTTTCTATGAATGCTTTAACATCCGCTTCGGTAAGTTTATGTCCACGGCTTAATTCTTTCAGTTTTTCGTAGGGCTTTTCGATACCATAACGACGCATTACTGTTTGGATAGGCTCTGCTAATACTTCCCAATTATTATCGAGTGTCGCATTGAGTGCTTCTGCATTAACTTGAAGTTTATTTATACCACGTAGAGTGGATTGATAAGCAATTATGCAATGGGCAAAGCTCACACCTAAGTTACGTAGTACAGTTGAATCGGTTAAGTCACGTTGCATTCTGGAAATGGGAAGTTTTGCAGACAAGTGTGAAAATATTGCATTAGCAATACCGATATTACCTTCAGAATTTTCAAAATCAATCGGGTTTACTTTATGCGGCATGGTAGACGAACCGACTTCGCCAGCAATGGTTTTTTGCTTAAAGAAGCCCATGGAAATATACGTCCAGATATCACGATTGAAATCCATAAGAATGTTATTAAAGCGTGAGAAGGCATCAAACAACTCAGCCATATAATCATGCGGCTCAATTTGTATAGTGTATGGGTTTTGTTCCAAACCTAAACTCTCGATAAAGTTTTTGCTGATTTCTGACCAGTCTAAATCAGGGTAAGCAGATAAGTGTGCGTTATAGTTGCCCACTGCACCATTGAATTTAGCCATTAATGGGACGGCTTTAATTTGTTTTTCTTGACGTTGTAAACGGTAAACAACATTTGCCAGTTCTTTACCCACCGTTGTGGGTGAAGCAGGTTGGCCATGTGTATGCGCCAGCATGGGTTGCTCGGCTAATTCTTTTGCAAGTGATATTAAAGCAGATGTAAGTTGGTCAATAAGCAGAAGCATTACAGAGTCGAGTGCTTCACGTAACATGAGAGCGTGAGATAAGTTGTTAATGTCTTCTGAAGTACATGCAAAGTGAATAAACTCGTTAACCGCTTCGAGTTCTTTATTACCTGCAATTTTTTCTTTGAGTAAATATTCAACTGCTTTTACATCATGATTCGTGGTGCTTTCAATTTCCTTAACACGTAAGGCATCGGCTTCAGAAAAATTATCAACAATATCGTTAAGTAGTTTTTGCGTTGCAGAAGAAAATTCAGGAACTTCCGTTATCTCTTTTTGGCTTGCTAAATGTTGTAACCAGCGCACTTCAACTAATACGCGGTGACGAATCAGGCCAAATTCGCTGAAAATAGGGCGTAATGCAGCTGTTTTGCTGCCATATCGACCATCTACAGGTGAAATTGCGGTTAACTGACTAAGATCCATTATTTTTCCTTCAATTTACTAAGTTATGTCGCCAAAATTTGCAGCTCATTCTACCCGTAATTGTCATTAAATGATATTAGGGCCGGATAGTAAAAATAGGATTTCTTAATAAAATCATAGAGATATATCGATAAATTCAATTATTGATGTTGTTTTCAATATTAGCTACTCTCATAGCCTAAGGAATAATAATAACAATTTGGAGCAGAATTATGATTGTGAGCAATCTTGAAGTCGTACCAGGTAAACGAACCGTCAAACACTTCGGTTTAGTGCAGGGAAGCTCTGTGCGAGCAAAACATGTAGGCCGGGATATTATGGCTGGGCTGAAAAATATCTTTGGTGGCGAACTAAAAGGCTATACCGAATTATTACAAGAATCGCGAGAAGAAGCCTATAACCGTATGTTAGAACAGGCCAAAGCAACGGGGGCAAATGCTGTACTCAATGTACGTTTCTCGACCTCTAGTATTGCAGCCGGTGCCGCTGAATTATTTGCATATGGAACAGCTGTTACTCTGGAGTAGTCAGTCAATTAGAATGGAAAGATAATATGTATGATCTAATTATATTTATCGTTTTGCTGGCGATGGGTTATGGCTTTGGTCGCTATGCTGAAAATAAACATTACAAATCGATTATTAAACGTGAGAAAGAACTTAATTCAATTCCTGCTATTGCAACTAAAATTTTAGTACCTGCTAGAAATGATTTAAACAGCCAATTAGTAACAGGCAGTGTGGTTATTTCTATTGATTACTTCAAACGGTTTATAGCAGGCTTGCGTAATATCTTTGGTGGTCGCGTTACTTCTTATGAAACATTGTTGGATCGCGCACGTCGTGAAGCAATTTTACGAATGAAAGAAGAAGCAAAAGAACTTAATGCTGAATTAGTATTTAATATTAAGCTCGAGACCGCAAGTATTCATAAAGGTCGAGGTAATTCAATTGGTTCTGTTGAGGTGCTTGCTTATGGCACAGCACTTTATCCTCACTAAAAATTATGGAATATACTAACCCTGAATTACCTGAAGGTATTAATACTTCAAAAGAAAATCCGTTAAAAGAGT
>JAUVGM010000107.1 GCA_030593785.1 Gammaproteobacteria bacterium
TTTTGTCCCTAAAAACCTGCAATTAATTGATCCAAGAGGGATTGTTAAAGCACAAAATATTGCCCAATTTAATCATGCAAAAAAACCTGGGTTAGACGGATTTCAAGGTATATGCTTATCATACATCCAAACATTACAAGACCAAAATTGGGAAGCTACTCATCCTCAATCAAATTTCCCTGAAGATGAGAGACAAAAAATTATTGATGAATATGTAGCATTAGAAGAACTTATAAATACTCTATTTAAAACAACTTTGGGACGCTCTAAAGATGGAAGTGCAACATTGTTTTCTAAACCTATTGCTGAGTCAAACTTATCGGATGGTCAAAAAGTATTAATACAATTTATTGTCGCTTTACATGCTCAAAAAGGAAGTTTGAACAATACTATTTTTTTAATGGATGAACCAGAAAACCATTTGCACCCCTCAGCACTAATAGATTTCCTTGATACATTATCTAAGGCCGCAACAAACTCACAATTTTGGATTGCAACTCACTCTATACCCCTACTTTCATATATTGCAGCAAAAGAGCCCATGTCAATATGGTATGTGGAAGATGGGAAGGTAAGTAATGCAGGTAGGCACCCTGAAAAAGTATTAAGTGGCTTACTTGGAAATGATGAGCAAATTTCATACTTACATTCATTTACCTCATTACCGGCTCAATACGCTGCTATAAACTATGCGGTTGAGAGTTTAATCCTCCCAAATGTAATTGGAGATACATCAGCCGATCCTCAAGTGGCTCAAATTAGTAACATGATTGGAATGGAATCATCAGATTCATATATTTCTATATTGGATTACGGTGCAGGTAAAAGCCGACTAATATCTGGGCTCTCAGAGCTTCTCGAAGAAAACGAAATAAATATACAAGATAAAATTAATTACTTTGCTTTCGATACATATACAGATGACTTGGAAGTTCGAGAGAAAACTATACAAGCACTGTATGGAAAGGATAAACCACGAGCATATTCAACAAGAGAAGATTTTTTTACTTCAAATAATGATGAAAGTATTGATGTGGTCGTTATGTGTAATGTATTACATGAGATCCCACCGAATGAATGGTTAACTATATTGAATCCTGATTCACTAATTTTTCGTTCTCTTAAAGATACTGGATACCTGCTTGTTGTAGAGGATCAACGTATACCAACAGGTGAAAAGGCGCATCAATTTGGCTTTATGGTTTTAGATACACCTCATCTCAAAACACTATTTTCTGTTAGTGGTGAGGATATTGATAAGGAATTATTTGTAATTAGTGATCACAGAAATGATGGTCGATTAAAAGCTCATCTTATATCAAAAGAACTATTGAGCCGTGTAAATGCTGACACACGTAAAAAAGCCATAACAGAACTTAGAGCAACAGCGAGAGATAAGATTAACGAATTAAGAAGCCAAGCTCCTAATTACATGACGGGGCAAATGCATGGGTTCTGGACACAGCAATTTGCAAATACCTCTCTATTCCTTGAGCAGATATAACTGAAATTACATCTGACTACTCAGTCAAAGCACCGCCCTTACCGTGCCCTTAAATTTCAAATTTCAGAATCAAAAAAGGCCCAGATATAATCTGAGCCTTTAATAAATATGGTGGCTACACCTAGATTCGAACTAGGGACCCCAACATTATGAGTGTTGTGCTCTAACCAACTGAGCTATGTAGCCTTTTTCATTTTCCGATTGAGTGTTGGGTTCATTTTAACAAAAAAAAATAAATTTTTCTGTTTTCAAAAAAAAGAAAAAACACTCAAATTTTCTTCTCTTTTTTGGCTACGACCCAATCCTTATGAGTGTTGTGCTCTAACCAGCTGAGCTATGTAGCCTTTTTTCTTTCGAAATGCATCAGGAAATGTACTTCTTGAGAGCCGCGCATTGTGGGTTTTGCCTCGGCATTTGTCAAGATATCGAGGTGGTTTTTCTGATAATAAGCCTTCGATTTCACAAAAAAATGGCCTGAAAACAGGCCATTTTATGCTTCAAGTAAAGATGATGTTTATCCCGGTAAGGTTTCTGCATTTGAACTCGTGCTAGAGCTTTCAGAGCCTCCACCTTGCTTAACTTCCTCATACCAGAGGTCGTGGTGCTGTTTGGCCCAGTTTTCATCGACTTCGCCTGTGAGCATGCCGTCAAGTGAACCTTCACTACCCAGGGTACCAATGTAGATATGGCCAAAGGCTACCGCTATCCAGATTATAGATAGGGTGCCATGAATCAAATTGGCATTCTGCATGGCATTACGGACTTGATCAAAGTTAGGGAAATCAAGAATCAAACCTGTGATAGCCACTGTGAGCCCCATTCCCGTTACAACCCAGAACCAGACTTTTTCACCACCATTAAAGCGTCCACAACTGACGTGTTCATTACCGATGATGCCACCACCACCCGCTTTAAACCATTTGATGTCATTTGCATCAATAAAGTTATGTTTTAACCAGCTCACGATCATTATCACTAAAACAATAGTAAATAATGGCCCAAGATAATTATGTACACTTATGGCAAAACTCGCATAAGCGGCAAAGCCATTGGCGCCTAACAACGGAATTAACACGGCTCGTCCAAACATCATACTGAGACCGGTTATGGTCAGCAGGATAAACAATGTGGCTGTTGACCAATGTATGGTGCGATCAAAAATGGCCCATCGAGTGATGGTGTTTCCTGAACGCCCGTTATCCAATTTCATTCCACCTGTTTTCAGGTGATAAATGAGCATGGTTAACAAACTAATTATCAGCATGTATGCGCCAATAGTCGCAATGGGCCCATTACGTAAATTACGCCAATTTTCGCCACTACCCTGGATGAGTACATTAGCTTCTAATGCTTTGTTTGCACTATATCCTGCTTGTCCGTCACGTACCGCTCGCCAATAGTTTGACCGAGGATTTGTTGCTCCTTCAGCAGCTGCATTGGCTGTTGTATCAAAGCCCGTGTAGACATAACCACCTAACGGCAATAACATCACGGATAAAATTATAAAAAGAAATGACCAACCCATCATTTTTTTACGTCGAGCTAAACGGGAATCTCCATTACTTTTTTTCTGTTTAGTCATTATCACTCTCCACCTTATCACTCTTTAGCTTAACGGTCTGTTTGTACCATATCGAAGCGTTTACGTAGCCGCTCTTTATGAGCAGTACTCTTGGATGCATTTACTAAAGGATCTTCTGGTCCTTTGTATTCACCCGCTTCATGTAAAGTAACACCAACATCGTCATAGCATGCGGTAAGCATCATGCTGCTAACCAACAATATAAAAATGCTTAACTGTTTTAGCATCAGTCAGTCCCCATTGGATTAATTGCTTTTAAGAATAATGAAACAGCGTTCTTTGACACTGTTTCATTATCACTTTTTAGGATTTGCCGTAAGCTTTATCCCAACCCCATGTTTGTGGACGACCACTGCGGCGTGTTGTTCTTTCACTATATATAGCTGAAATCACATCACCATCACCCGCTAATAATGCCTTGGTAGAACACATTTCTGCACAGAGTGGTAACTTGCCTTCTGCAATACGGTTGCGACCATACTTTTCTTCTTCTGCTTGTGAACTGTCTTCTTCAGGTCCACCGGCACAGAAAGTACATTTATCCATTTTTCCGCGAATACCAAATGCGGACTTCTGGGGAAATTGTGGCGCTCCAAACGGACATGCATATAAGCAATAACCACAACCAATGCATTGATCCTTATTGTGCAAGACAATGCCATCATCAGTAGTATAGAAAACGTCTACTGGACATACCGCCATGCAAGGTGCATCCGTACAATGCATACAAGCCACTGAAATTGATTTTTCACCGGGTTCACCATCATTAAGTGTTACCACTCTTCGACGATTAATTCCCCATGGGACTTCATTTTCATTCTTACAAGCTGTAACACAACCGTTACACTCGATGCACCGTTCTGCATCACACAAAAACTTCATACGAGCCATTTTTTCTTCTCCTCGTTGGTTTCGTTGACGCGGCTTATCAAGCGCGTGTTATTTTGCAAAGAGATGCTTTTGTTTCTTGCATCTGCGTTACCGAATCGTAGCCATAAGTAAAGACGGTATTCGCCGCTTCACCCACAACATACGGCTGTGTTCCTTCTGGATATTTATCTCTTAAATCCTTACCCTGAAACTCACCACCAAAATGGAATGGGGTAAAGACAACACCCGGCGATACACGTCTGGTTAACATCGCTTTAACACGAATACGCCCACCTTCAGGGCTTTCTACCCAAACGTCTTGACCTTCTTTAATGCCAATGTTGTTTGCATCCGCAGGATTTATTTCAACAAACATATCTTGTTGTAACTCTGCCAGCCATGGATTAGAACGTGTTTCCTCTCCACCACCTTCATATTCAACTAAACGTCCACTGGTATGAATAAGCGGGAAGTCTTTTGAATAATCCTTAGCTTGAATAGAAGCGTAACGCGTCGGCAATCTATAAAACGATTTACGATCTTCATACGTTGGATATTTAGCAACTAAATCCCGACGTGAGGTATAAAGTGGTTCACGATGTACTGGTATTGGATCCGGGAATTGCCATACGATGGTACGTGCTTTGGCGTTACCAAAGGGTGCGCAACCATGTTTAATCGCAACACGCTGAATACCACCGGAGAGATCTGTTTTCCAGTTTTTACCTTCTGCGGCTACTTTCTCTTTCGAGGTCAAGTCATTCCACCAGCCAAGTTTCTTGAGTAACTTGGCATCAAATTGAGGGTAACCATCTTTCAGTTCAGAGTCTTTACTGTATGAACCATCGGCCAGGATACTTACACCGTTATGTTCAACACCAAAGCGAGCGCGGAATGTTAAGCCACCATCGGCTACCGACATATTGGTGTTATACAATATTGGTGTGCCCGGATGTTTGTCTTCAGGATTTCCCCAACAAGGCCAGGGTAGACCATAGTATTCACCATTGACTGGACCACCTTCTGCTTTCAATGAAGTGGTATTAAAGGTATGCCAGTTTTGTTGATGTTCTTTTAGACGTTCAGGACTTTGACCGGTATAACCAATCGTCCACATGCCAGAATTGAATTCACGTGTAATGTCTTCAATTAAAGGTTCATCATTATTTACTTTGATGTTTTTAAATAGCTGATCAGCAAAACCTAATTTTTTGGCCATCTTATACATGATGGTGTGATCAGGTAAAGATTCGAACAATGGATTAAAGACTTTATCACGCCACTGTAATGAACGATTTGAAGCTGTTACCGAACCATAAGTTTCAAATTGTGTTGCAGCAGGTAATAAATACACGCCATCTTTACGATCATGCATAACAGCAGAAACAGTTGGATACGGATCGATAATAACCATCAAGTCCAGTTTTTCCATTGCTTCTTTCATTTCTACGCCACGCGTTTGACTGTTTGGTGCGTGTCCCCAAAGTACCATCGCTTTTACGTTATCACGTTGTGCAATATTCGCTTTGTCTTCGAGAATACCGTCAATCCAACGAGAGACAGGAATACCTTTGGTATTCATTGGCGTAACAGGTTTGCCTTTTGATTTTTCAAAACTACCTTGATCAAAACGACCTTGTACCCACTTATAATCCAGGCCCCAAACTTTTGACCAATGTTTCCATGCACCAGCAGACAAACCGTAATAACCCGGTAAGCTGTGTGAAAGGATACAGAAATCGGTCGCGCCCTGAACATTGTCATGTCCACGGAAGATGTTCGTACCACCACCTTCAACGCCCATGTTTCCTAATGCAAGTTGGAAAGTACAATAAGCACGCGTATTGTTATTACCGATGTGATGTTGTGTTCCACCCATGCACCAGATGAATGTGCCCGGACGACTATCTGCCATCATTTTAGCCGCGGCTTTAACTTTATCTTCCGCAACACCCGTTACTTTTTCAACTTCGGCAGGGTTCCACTTCGCAACTTCTTTACGAGTTTCTTCTAAGCCATAAACGCGTTGATTAATAAATTCTTTATCTTCCCAACCATTTTTAAATATATGCCACAACATACCCCAGATAATTGGAACATCGGTTCCGGGTCTAATTGCTAAATGAAGATCACTATGCGCCGCTGTGCGAGTAAAACGTGGATCAATAACAACAATTTTTGCACCGTCTTCTTTAGCGCGCATAATATGTTGTAGCGCAACAGGGTGTGCTTCTGCCGGGTTAGAGCCAATCATTAAAATAGATTTACTGTTGTGAATATCATTAAACGAATTGGTCATCGCACCATAACCCCAGGTGTTTGCAACACCGGCTACTGTGGTTGAGTGACAAATTCGTGCTTGATGATCAACGTTATTGGTTCCCCATAACGCAGCATACTTACGGAACAAATAAGATTGTTCGTTGTTGAATTTAGCAGAGCCTAACCAGTAAACAGAATCGGGGCCTGACGCTTTACGGATGTCCAGCATCTGGTCACCGATTTCATTAATCGCTTGTTCCCATGACACACGTTGCCATTTGCCATTAACCAATTTTGTTGGGTATTTTAAGCGGCGTTCACCATGACCATGTTCACGTACTGATGCACCTTTTGCGCAATGAGCACCAAGGTTAAACGGATGATCAAAAGCAGGTTCTTGCCCGGTCCAAACACCATTTTCAACTTCAGCATAAATACCGCAGCCGACTGAACAATGCGTACATACCGAACGTATTGTTTTTACATCACCACCCATACCTGCTTTTGTTGCAGCATGTGATTTTTTCATCATGCTTGGAGACATGACTGTACCGAGTACAGTCCCCCCAGCCGCTAAACCTGAACGGCGTAAAAATGTACGGCGGTCAATACCATTACCTGTTGAAGGTTGGATAGCACTACTACCCCCATCAACAGCTTGGGTCTGATCCTGTTTTTTTCTCAGTTTCATTTAAAGGCCCTCACCTTGGAATTCAATTTATTACTCTTTAAATTTATTTTTAACTACGTGCACTGTTGTAATAATCACGTATATGTTGTGTTTCCCGATAGCCTTTTTCTTTTTCGATCGGATTTGCTACTGCAACTTTTTCGCTAGTGATAGCGGCAGTCGAACCAGCAGAAACAACGACAGCAGCTGCTCCACCTGCAGCAACAGCACCCTTCAAGAATTCACGGCGTGATTTTTTTGATTTTTGCGACATCACTTTCTCCTTTATTCAAATTTAATACTTACTAAATATTTTTTAAACTAAACCATCTTTAACTTAAACCATCATGGAAAAATATCGATTCTCGATATCTAAAAATGCTTCACCTAATTGACCTACAGCACGATAAAACCCAGATGTTTCTGTTTCCTGCAAGTCATTAAAAAATCGTTTCATCCAATTATCAACAAAGTTTTCATAAAAATCACGTTCTGTTTCAAAGTCTGTGTCGGCATCCAATATGAGTTGACTCATGACCTCGCATAATGCGGCTGCATGATCTTCTGGTTCATGAACATCTTCTTGTT
>JAUVGM010000161.1 GCA_030593785.1 Gammaproteobacteria bacterium
ACGAACATCACCACCTCGAGAATCTATTTCTAATCGCAACACATCTGTTTCAATATTAATGCGTTGAGCTTGTTGCATTTTTTTCGCAACAGGAGCACTCATTGCAGAAGGAACGGATGTATTTGAATTTGCTGATTGAGGTACTGCCGCAACTGGTGTGTTATCTGCACCTAATGGAACGTTTCCAGATTGTGCCTGACCAACACCATTTGTAGTTTGTGTAACGGCTATCGGTTGTTTAGGCCCAAATTCTACTTGCCAGGCATCATAGGCTAGATATAAAAGAAAAAATAAACCGATGGTTAAAAATAAACGTTGTTGTTCCATAATTAAAACTTCTTTTATCGTTAGGTTCTTAAATTAAAAGTAATGTATTTATTCTTTGTTATGTTCTTTATGTGAACACGCATGTTTTTCAGGTACCGGATCATAACCGGAGTTACCCCATGGGTGACAGCTTAAGATTCGTTTAATTGCAAGCCAGCCACCTTTTATTACACCAAACCGCATAACGGCTTCTTGCGAATATTCTGAGCATGTAGGTGTATAACGACAACTTGGACCTAAAATTGGGCTAATCAAATAGCGATATAAGCCAATTATACCTGATATTATTTTTCGCATTTTTTACTTAAGATATGCCAGTTTTTAGATAACAAATCGAGTAATTCACGGTTTGTTTTACGTTCTGCACCAGCACGTGCAATTACAACAATATCGAGGTTTTTTATAATATCGAGGTGGTGACGAAAGCTTTCTCGGGTAAGACGTTTAAAACGATTTCTTGAAACAGCACGTTTCAACTGTTTTTTTGCAACTGCGAGACCGAGTCGAGCAGTATCTTTATTATTTTTTATCCCTAACAGCAACATACTCGCATCACCTTGTTTTACACAGGGTTTCGCAAATACACTTTTGAACTCAGAAGCTTGGGTTAACCGTTGCTGCCGAGCAAAACGACCGGTTAACCTAGATAACATTAGGGAGAAAAAACCAGATTATTGAGCGAGGCGTTTGCGGCCTTTAGCACGACGAGCATTGATAACCTTACGGCCACCTGGTGTACTCATGCGAGCACGAAAACCGTGTCTACGAGCGCGTTTTAAATTACTTGGTTGAAATGTTCTTTTCATAGCGATAACCGTTAATTATATTTAATCTCAAGCCTAAATTGACCTGATATCTGTTCAAAAAATAGGCGCGAACAATACTGCCCAAAAGCTCTGCTGTCAACTAAAATATCTGTTTATACATGACTTAAATGACTAATTTAGTTAGATTTTCTTTTCCAGGAAGATAATTCATATTCTTCTCATTTTCTTAATCCAGCCTGTGGATAACTTTTTCTGTTGCGGGTAAACTCACACCAACAAATTTAACCATCTTATTACAATTATATTTTAGGGGTAAGCTGTGTCCCAACCCATTTGGGATCAATGTTTCTCACAACTTGAAAATAACCTAAGTGCTCAACAATTTAGCACCTGGATACGCCCCCTTCAGGTTGTCATTCGAGAAAATGATATTCGTTTACTCGCACCTAATCAATTTGTGCGTGATTGGGTTAGTGAGCACTTCCTAAGTGATATTCAAGATATCTTAAAATCACTCAGTGATAATCCACCTTTTGTTTCGGTTGAAATTGGTAGTGAAAAGATTACTGAAATCTCAAATGGTACCAATCGTCCCGATTTTAATACCTCAGAAAAAAAACCGGTTAATGCTCCGCGACGTAGCTCCACACTAAACCCAAATTTTACTTTTGATACTTTCGTAGAAGGTAATTCAAATCAGTTAGCTCGCGCCGCCTCAATGCAAGTTGCTGTTAATCCTGGCGACAGTTATAACCCAATGCTTATTTATGGTGGTGTTGGCCTAGGTAAAACTCATTTAATGCATGCCATTGGCAATGAGCTCATTAAACATAATCCGGAAGCTAATGTGGTTTATCTACATTCAGAACGCTTTGTTGCTGATATGGTAAAAGCACTACAACATAACCGGATAAATGAATTTAAAGCCTATTATCGAACTGTTGATGCCTTGCTTATCGATGACATTCAATTTTTCGCTAAAAAAGAACGTTCGCAAGAAGAATTTTTTCATACTTTTAATGCTTTATTAGAAGGTCAAAAACAGATCATCATGACCTGTGATCGTTATCCAAAAGAAGTGGAAGGATTAGAAGATCGATTAAAATCTCGATTCGGCTGGGGTTTACCGGTCGCTATTGAACCTCCAGAACTAGAAACACGTGTCGCTATACTATTAAGCAAAGCTTCTCTTTCAGGTGTAGATCTGCCTAATGAAGTGGCCTTTTTTATTGCTAAACGCTTACCCTCAAATATTCGTGAACTTGAAGGTGCATTACGGCGTGTTATCGCAAACTCCTCTTTTACCGGTAAACCAATCACTTTGGATTTTGCCAAAGAAGCTTTACGAGATTTATTAGCGTTACAGGCAAAATTAGTTACTATAGATAATATTCAAAAAATGGTTGCTGAATATTACAAAATTCGTATAGCTGATTTATTATCAAAGAAACGAAGCCGCTCTATTGCACGACCAAGACAAATGGCCATGTCGTTATGTAAAGAATTAACAAACCATAGTTTGCCAGAAATTGGTGATGCTTTTGGGGGACGTGATCATACGACAGTAATTCATGCTTGCCGTAAAATAGCTGAATTAAAAGAAGAAGAATTAATGATAAAAGAAGATTTTACTAACCTGTTAAGAACACTAACAACATGATGGGTATATCCTGTGGATAACTTTTTGAAATATTAAAAAGAGCAGTTCTTAACATGTTATCCACAACATACTAAGTGGTTATTTTGCTTTAATACACATTGTTATCATTGGTCTAACATATTGATAACTAAAAGAAAAAAGGTGTTATCCACAGATTATGCCTTTACTAATAATAGTAATAATAATTTAATATATATATTAATAATATATAAGGATTCATATGAAAATCAGTATTTCACGAGATGCAATACTAAACCCTTTGCAAATGGTTAATAGCGTTATAGAACGTAGACAAACATTACCTATACTTTCTAACGTTTTAATATCAGTTAAAGACAATACATTATCTTTAACGGGTACTGATTTAGAAGTAGAAATCATTAATAAGTGCAATATTGAAAATAATGAAGAAGGTGATACAACATTACCAGCTCGTAAGCTTTTAGATATATGTAAAGCATTACCTGAAAATTCGAATATTGAAATACAAATTGATCAAGAACGTGCAATCTTAAAATCTGGAAGAAGCCGTTTTACGTTATCTACATTAGCTGCTTCAGAATTCCCAAGTATTGATGCACTAATATCACCATTCGAATTTAATATTTCTCAAAAAATATTTAAAAAATTAATCGACCAAACCCAATTTTGTATGGCTCAACAAGATGTTCGTTATTACTTAAATGGCCTTATGTTTGAGTTATCTGAAAATCAACTTATTGCTGTTGCAACCGATGGTCACCGTCTGGCTTTTTGCCAGGCTGAAGTTTCATTAAACCCTGGTGAAACAAGACAGGTGATTATTCCCCGTAAAGCGGTAAATGAAATCTCTCGTCTATTAGAAGACTCAGATGAAGAAATTAAAATTTCTTTAAGTGAAAACCATATTAGAATTGATTTCACTGACGTTATATTCACTTCTAAATTAATCGATGGGAAATTCCCTGATTACCAGCAAGTTATCCCACAAAAATGTGATAACGAAATTAAAAGTGCGCGCGATAATTTATACCAGGCTTTTCACCGTACTTCAGTTTTATCAAACGAGAAATATCGCGGTATGCGTCTTGAACTGAGCGAAAACCAATTAAAAGCGACGGTTCATAATCCTGAACAAGACGAAGCTGAAGAAGTTATTGAAGTCTCTTACTCTGGTGATGAATTTGAAATTGGTTTTAATGTTGCTTATTTACTTGATGCATTAAGTACTATTAAATCAGATGAAGTTGTTATGCAGTTAACAGATTCTAATCACAGTTGCTTATTGTTTGGTACAGACGATGTTGATAGTAAATATGTTGTTATGCCAATGCGTTTGTAATGACGTAATTCTATGCATTTAACTCAACTTGATATTCGTCAAGTTAGAAACCTTCATGACGTTCAGATAAAACCGGGCCAAAGATGTAATTACATTTATGGTGACAATGCGAGTGGTAAAACCAGCGTATTAGAAGCAATATATTTATTATCTATTGCCCGCTCTTTTCGAACAACGCATATAAAACATGTTATTTCTCATGATCACCCAGCTTTACAAGTGTTTGCACGTCTTGAGAACAATAATTCTGAATCCACGGCTATTGGATTAGAAAGATCTATACAAAAAACACGTATAAGAATTAACGGTTCGGATGTAAAACAAGTTTCTGCACTTAGTGCCCTTCTCCCTGTGCAAATTATTAATCCAGATGTACACAAATTATTAGAACAAGGTCCAAAATATAGACGCCAGTTTACTGATTGGGGTGTGTTCCACGTGGAACATGGTTTTCTTCAAGCATGGCAACAATATTACCGTGTTCTAAAACAACGTAATGCTGCACTCAGAAAAAAACAAAATAGCCAGGCTATAACTCTGTGGGATGATCAGCTTATTCAGTTTGCAAAAATTATTACTTTTTCTCGAGAAAAGTATCTTTCTGGCTTTCTACCTATATTTGATCAGTATGTAGAAAAGTTAATGGGTTTATCTGTTGAGATTAAATATCAGCGAGGCTGGAATCCAGATTTTAGTTTTACAGAAACTCTTAATAATGCATTAGATAAAGATACCTATAAAGGTTTCACATCCTCTGGGCCACATCGAGCTGATTTAGAAATATCGTATAATAATATTCTTGTACAAAATTGCTTTTCTAGAGGACAACAAAAGCTTTTGGTGTGTGCAATGCGTTTAGCTCAAATTACGCATCTAAAAAAAGAGACCAACCAACAATCTATACTTTTGGTTGATGATTTAGCAGCAGAACTGGATATTCAGCATCGACAGAATCTTATTGAGCTATTGGTCGATACGGAAGCACAGTTATTCGTAACAGCAACTGAACAAAATTCGTTTGTTTTGCCCCCTGAAATAGAATCTAAAATGTTCCACGTGGAACACGGTGTATTGAAAGAAGTGGTACAATAATCGCCCGAAATTAGGAGCTTCAACCGTGAGTGATAAAAATTCATACGATTCTTCAAGCATTAAAGTCCTTAAGGGCCTTGATGCAGTACGAAAACGACCTGGTATGTATATAGGTGATACTGATGATGGTACTGGTCTTCATCACATGGTGTTTGAAGTTGTTGATAATTCAATAGATGAAGCTTTAGCGGGTCATTGTGATGAAATAAATATCATTATTCACACAGATGGCTCTGTTTCTGTAAAAGATAATGGTCGTGGAATTCCGGTTGATTTTCATGAAGAAGAAGGTCGTTCTGCAGCAGAAGTAATACTTACGGTATTACATGCAGGTGGTAAATTTGATGATAATTCCTACAAAGTATCGGGCGGTTTACACGGTGTAGGTGTTTCAGTAGTAAATGCTCTTTCAGAATCATTGAAATTAACCATTCGACGCGATGGAAAAATACATCAACAAGATTACTCACTTGGTGATCCACAAAATGAATTAAAAGTGGTTGGTGATACTGAAAATACAGGTACAGAAATACGCTTTAAGCCAAGCACAGAAATTTTTGCCCTTACTGAATACCATTACGATATTTTAGCCAAGCGTGTTCGTGAACTTTCATTTTTAAATTCAGGTGTGTGCATAACACTTTTAGATGAAAGAGACGGTAAATCAGATAAATTCATGTATGAAGGTGGCATTAAAGCCTTCGTAGAACACTTAAATCGCAATAAAACACCTCTGCACCCATCTGTGTTTTATTTTAATACTGAAAAAGATGATGTGGTTGTTGAAGCTGCTTTACAGTGGAATGATTCTTATCAGGAAAATATCTTTTGTTTTACCAACAATATTCCTCAACGTGATGGCGGAACACATTTAGCGG
>JAUVGM010000134.1 GCA_030593785.1 Gammaproteobacteria bacterium
CCAATTAGATAGCCATGCTTATGTCTTTTCCTATAAACCATAGTCACCAATATCTATATAATAAATTAAATTTTCATCTGCAATTATATTAAATATTCATTTCATGGTCGAAGAAATACAAAAATCATTGGGGGTACGTCAATCTACCTCATATATCCTTTGAAATAGATTCCACTGTAATTTGAGAGGGTATTTTGTTGCTATTTATACTTTCCACTTAATGGGTTCTTTGCCATTTTCAATTAAAAAATCATTAATTTTTGAAAAAGGCTTACTACCATAAAATCCACGATACGCTGAAAGGGGTGAAGGATGCGGTGAACGCAAAACAAGATGGTGCGGGTTATTAACGATACTGCCTTTTTTCTGCGCATAGGCACCCCACAAAACAAAAGCAATGGGGGATGTTTGTTCATTTAAAACTTCAATAATACGATCGGTTAACTGTTCCCAGCCCTGCCCTTGATGTGAATTGGCTTTTCCCGCTTCAACCGTTAATACGCTATTAAGTAATAGCACGCCCTGCTCAGCCCACGACTGTAAATTGCCATGACTATTCACAATACCCAAATCATCTTCGAGTTCTTTATAAATATTAATGAGTGATTTAGGAATCGGTTTTACTTCAGGCATGACCGAAAAACACAAACCATGTGCATGCCCCGGCGTTGGGTAAGGGTCTTGCCCTAATATCACAACCTTAACCTGATCAAGATCCGTTGTTGTTAACGCATTAAACCAAAGTGAAGAAGGAGGCAGAATTGATTTTGATTGATCTTTTTCATCACGTAAAAAGTCATGCAAACGCAGCATATAGTCTTTTTCAAACTCTGATGCTAAATGTGACTTCCATAGTGTGGGTAATTCTTGTGAAATATTTAATGACATAATGTTATTGATTATACGCTTTTATCAGCGTTTCAAGGTTAACTTTTGTGGCTTTATTGGAGAGATATTTTTATTTATTTCATTATAAAAAAGGGGCAGATAAAAAGGGCTCTGCCCCCTTTTATCTAAATTTTATTTTTGATATTTTAGAATCTAGCTCATCCATTTATTCAGTTTCAATTTTGGATAATTGTATTAACCAGCTATACCCTTTCTGTTCATTATTAATTATGCATTTTTGTTTTTGAGAATAACAACAAATATAAATATGACGAATCCCTGTTTCAGTTACCGAGCCTTTTGTGTTTTCACAAAAAGAACGTGCTGAAAAATTAACACTATCATTATCCAACTCTTGTGCAAAACTTGTTGAAATAGCATAAAAATTAACTACACATATTATGATAAATTTTAAATGTAATGTTTTCATGTCAACAATCCTTTAGTTTAAAATTCAGGACGAACAATGCTCCGTCCTGAATGAATTTATTTATGCGTTGGTATGACGAATCGCGATAACGTCCAGATAATCACCACCATTCACTATTGTTGAACCATCAGCCAGTGTTTCACTTCGTTCCTGAAATATATCGTGCAACTGTTGACGAAGTGGAGTTTGATCCATTTTGTCTCCATACAATTTATCAAAGGCCCTTTTTACTGGTCCAAAGTGTGTGCGGAATAATTCAACAATCTCACTGACAGCAAAAGGGTATTGCCATTTTGGATACACTTTAGGTGTTAATTGAATATTGCTAAAATTTTGTGATAAACGTTGTTGAACTGTTTTATCATCACCCCATAAAACCGGAGGAATAAATCCTGGAGGTGGGGGCATAACTCCAGCGACAGATTTAAACATTAATGCAGGGATACCCGTGGATGTCCAATTTGCCATGTAGAGTTTGCCACCTGGTCGTAAAACTCGGGCAATTTCACTCACTACCTTATCTGGTTGAGGAGCGAACATAGCTCCAATCAGACTGATTACAACATCAAAGCTATTGTCTTCATACGGTAAGTCTTCAGCATCACAGACATCAAATTGAACATCGAGCCCTTGGTATTTAGCTTCTTCAATTGCATAATCAATGAGATTTTCTGCAATATCGATCCCAACAACTTGATGACCTAATTTCGCAGCAGGTATGGCTGTTTGACCAGAACCACAGCCGATATCAAGCACACGCTGGTTAGGTTCAATATTCCAACCATGCAGGATTTCAATTGCTCCGTCTTGCATATATTTAGAAAAATTGGCGTAATCACCATCTTCCCAAGTCGCCTTCATTTTTGCTTTAATTTCGCTCATTGAAGGCCCAGACATAATGTTTGTTGCTTGATTTTGGGTTACTGAATTTGACATGTTTCTCTCCTCGATTAATCTTCAATAGTTATCTATGCTTAATTTGCTTCAAGAAAGAACTTAGGCCAAATGACAGGAAATTTTATGGTGAAAAGTTGATTTTTTTCCTATTATTCTTCTACGGACTTTAAAATCAATAAGTTACAATGAGTTTACGTACCTTTTAATTATCATTATGGGTAATGTACATGACAGAAATTGATGTTCAGCAACCTTTTTGGGTAGCCGATTGGTATATCGATCCCGCGGCATGCCGCATAAAAAGAGCTGATAAAGAACTTAAATTAGAACCCAAAGCAATGACGGTTTTAATTTGCCTGGTGCAGCATGCCGGCGAAGTATTGGCACGTGAAAAATTAGAGAAAATGGCATGGCAAGACACCGTAGTCGGCTATGATTCTCTAGCTGGCTCTATCATTAAACTGCGCAAAGCCTTTGAAGACGACACAAAGAATCCAAAATTTATCGAAACGGTACCTAAACGAGGTTATCGCTTTATTGCTGAAGTTTCTCATGAAAAACCGGTTAAGCACTTAGCAACGGTAATAGATAAAACTTCAATCGTAAGGAAAACCTTCTACCTGGTAGCCTTTGCATTATTTTTAGTTACTTTTGGATTAATATTAAATAATTTAAATATTGTTTCAGTAGACGAAAAACTAACTAAACCTTCTATCGCAGTACTCCCTTTTAAAAATTTAAGTAATTTTCCTGAACAGGACTATTTTAGTGATGGCATGTCAGCCGATCTTATTACTGATTTATCAAAAATATCCAGTCTTACTGTTATTTCAAGAAACTCCGTATTTGCGTATAAAAATATGGATGTTGATGTGAAAAAAATCCATGAAGAATTAGGTGTAACATATGTTATCGAAGGCAGCGTTCGTAAATCTGGTGATGTTGTACGTATTTCTGCCAGACTGATTGATGCGAAGAATGGTCATACCCTTTGGGCTGATCGGTTTGATGGAACACTAAAAAATATTTTCAACCTGCAAGATGAAGTTGCAAGCAAAGTTGTTTCTTCTTTATCGATAAGATTAACGGAACATGAACGAAATATCCTTTATCAGGATTACACAAATAGTGTTGCAGCATATGATGAATTTTTACATGGTTGGCAATTGTTTTGGGTTTTATCAAAAGAGACAAATCACCTTGCACGAAAGCATTTTTTAAAAGCCATTGAATTAGATAATAAATTTGCTCGAGCTTATGCCAACCTTGCATGGACCTATACTTATGATTACAGCAATGCATGGAGTAAAGATCCAAAACATTCTATGGAACAGGCATTTTACTTCGCCAAAAAAGGCGTTGAGCTAGCCCCAAATTCACCCCAAGTACATTGGGTCATGAGTCTTGTGCACATGTTTAGTAAAAGATATGGAGAAGCACTTAAATCAACACAACAAACTTTAATTCATAATCCAAACTATGCTGATGGTTACGGTATGATGTCAGCGATACTTAATTATTCCGGTCAACCAAAAAAAGCATTGGTTGTTATGAAAAAAGCCATGCTTTTAAATCCGCACTACTCTCAACTTTATTTAATTATTCGTGGCGAAGTTTATTTTAATTTAAATAAATATGAAAAAGCAATTGAAGACTTTGAAGTTGCATTAATGCGCAACCCTGAAGCACAAGAAGCAAGACTCTGGCTGGCTGCTGCATATGCTTATACTGGAGACATTGAATCAGCACACTGGCAATTAGACAATATTCGTCATGCCGGAATTAAGCTGACATTAAACTATATTGAACAAGTAGTACCGCTTAACGATCCCTTGCAACGTAAACATTTACTAGATGGTTTAAGTAAGGCGGGGTTAGAGACCCGATAGAATAAATAATATGTTCTGACCCATTTATTATAACGTGGGTAACTCTTGTGTAATATTTAGTGACATAATGTTATTGATTATACGCTTTTATCCGTATTTAAAAAATTAAGAACAACCGTGATTTAAATTAGTGCACGCCAATCACTTTAATAATTAATCAAACCTTCAAATAAATTTCTTTTTTCAATAATAGCCTGTTCCATATGATCTCGAAATGCCAAAACACGTGCAGTACGTTTTAAATCGGGATGTAATAACAACCAAAGCCCCAAATTTAATGCAGGGTCGGGATCACTATAACGTGCAAGTAAAGGATCAGCATCACCCATAAAACATGGCAAGATGGATACACCTAACCCTTCTCTTAAAGCCGCATGCGTTAATTGCGTATCATCACTATAAAAATTATGTGGGCGCCCGCCATCTAATTGTTTTGTCCAGCTTTTATGAAAACCACAACACTCAACCCCAATCCATTTAGGCTCTCCCCCTTCTTTACGCAATTGATCAATGTATAAGCGACTACCATAAATACTTGAAGCCACAGTAACGATTCTTTTTCCGATGAGAGTATCAGTGGGGGTATTGGTTAAACGTATTGCCACATCAGCTTCACGCTGTGAAAGACTGGCATCAACATTTGAAACAATAATGTGTAGTTCAACTTGTGGTTTGCTTTTGCTAAAGCTGGCAAACATGGGCATAAACACTGTTGAAGCCATATTATTAAGTGCTGCAACTTTAAGCGGCCCAACCTGTTGAGCATCTTTTCCCAGCAAGGCACCATCAACACCAAGCACTTCTCGCTCAATACGGCCAGATGCTTCTTTTACGTTTTCACCCGCTTGGGTTAATTCATAGCGACCTTTTTTTCGTTCAAGCAAACGTGTACCCAATTTTTCTTCGAAGCTACGAATTCGCCGTGAAACCGTCGAATGTTGAACACCCAATTGCTTGGCCGCACCACTAATCGAGCCCGTTCTCGCCACCGCTAAAAATAGCCTTAGATCATCCCAATTCATGCTAATTCCTCTAATACGGCTCTCATCTGTGCATTTTTGCACATTACGTTTCCTATTTTAGCCAATATTCAGCAAAAATAAACAGACTATACTCATTATTAACAACAAAACATAACAGGAGAAAAACCATGACTCAGCTCGCCATCGTACAAACAGCACCTGTTTTTTTAAACAAACAAAAAACCATCGACTTAGCCGTTTCCAAAGTAGAAGAAGCCGCTAAAAATGGCGCCAACCTCGTCGTATTTACAGAGTGTTTTATCGCAGGTTATCCGACATGGATTTGGCGTGTTCGACCAGGGGGTGATTGGGGGTTATCCGAAGAATTACACAAACGTTTATTAGACAATGCCGTTAATATTGATTCAAATGATCTCACGCCTTTATATGACGTTGCCCGTAAACACCAACTCACCATCGTATGTGGCATAGAAGAACGTGATAATCAATTAAGTCGAACAACGTTATATAACACCGTCATCACCATTGGACCCGATGGCACATTATTAAATAAACATCGCAAGCTCATGCCAACCAATCCAGAACGTATGGTGTGGGGATTTGGTGATGCCTCCGGTTTAAAAGTTGTTGAAACCGAAGCGGGACGAATTGGCTCATTAATTTGTTGGGAAAACTTTATGCCGTTGGCTCGTTACGCATTGTATTCACAAGGCGTGGAAATATATATCGCCCCCACTTATGACAGTGGCGAGAATTGGTTAGGCACAATGCAGCACATCGCACGCGAAGGATGTTGCTGGGTAGTGGGTTGTGGAAACCTAATGAAAGGCAGCGATATTCCAAATGACTTTCCCGAAAAAGAGAACTTATATCCTGATGAAAATGAATGGGTCAATCCAGGTGATTCTGTTGTCATTGCACCCGGTGGTGAAATTGTCGCAGGCCCAATGAATAAAGAGAGCGGCATTTTATACCACGAACTTGATCTAGAAAAAGTAAGCACAGCAAAAAGAGCGCTTGATGTTGCCGGACATTATTCACGCCCTGATATTTTTCAACTTCACGTTAATACAGAAGCTCAATCACCCTGCGTGTTTGAAAACAAACGCAGTGCATAAAAAATTATTCTGTAGTTATATTAAAAAGGAGAAAAAACATGAGCAATGAAACTCAACATCAAGGTAGTTGTTTTTGTGGTGATGTTAAATTCACAGTAACAGGCAATCCAGAAGCCATGGCCTATTGTCACTGTGACTCCTGCCGAAACTGGTCAGCAGGACCAATCAGTGCATTTACATTATGGAAACCATCAACATTAAAAATTACACAAGGTTTAGACAACATAGCAGGCTTTGATAAAAACCCAATAAGTAAAGATGAAACCGTCGTCAGTAATCGTGTTTGGTGTAAAACCTGCGGTGGTCATTTATATACCGACCATCCCACAATGGGACTCATTGATGTACCCGCAGCAACGATTAAAGACTTCACCTTTACCCCTGCCTTTCATGTTCACTATCAAGAAAGTGT
>JAUVGM010000008.1 GCA_030593785.1 Gammaproteobacteria bacterium
AAAATACCCAACCTATATTTTCTGTCTGCTTAAAATCTGTAGCAAAAGCGGTACGTAAAGGTAATGCGAAACGAAAACGAAGATTTTTGTCTTCTGACTGGTAAAGGTTAAATTGAATTCTTGGTCCAACTTCAATGATATGACCTAAATCAGTCATGCCTATTCTAGCCTGATTATCATCACTATCTACCTGTAGTGCAAAAGCCATGCTGACATCAACTTTAACCTCTTCACTATTATAAAAATAGAAGCGGCCACCTTCCCTGTCAACTTTTAATCTTTCACCATTATAGCGAACGTAAGGAATAGGAGAGACATAGTCTGCACGCTGATCTGAACCTCGGTAATGCGGCATACTTAACGCGCCCAAACCTACACCTAGTTCCAATGTTGTATTTTCAGAAGAACTTAATTCATCTGCGTAACTGTAAGAACTAAATATTAACAAAACAACTGTAAAACCGGTTTTTACTAAAGATGGTATTTTTATATCCATAAATACATTATACATTCTTTGAACTACAATATTCAGTAGCTCTTCATCTTCGTTAGCATTATCAGGGTAGAGCGAGAAAGCAATAGTTATTTTTTAATGTAACCTGAAATCATCAACAATCAATTTTAACTGTTGTGACATATTCGATAAATTTGAGCTCGCTTGTTGCGTTTTATTGGTATCATCAACTGCATTACTTGCCAACTGATCGAGCACTGAAATTGCCGCCTGCATTTGTTCAATAAAATTACCATACTCATGCATAGTACGGGCAATTTGTTCATTTCGTTCAGAGGTACTAACAACACCTTCCTGAATTTTTCTTAAAGCATTACTGGTTTGCATAGAAAGTTGATTACTCTGTCCAGCTTTTTCCTGACTAATGTGAATGGTCGATAGAGCTTCTTTTGAACCATTTTGCAAGCGTTCAATCATTTCTTTTATTTCCTTGGTGGATGATTGAGTACGCGTAGCTAATGTCCGAACTTCATCCGCAACAACTGCAAAACCTCTACCCTGTTCACCTGCTCGTGCAGCTTCAATCGCAGCATTCAATGCAAGTAAATTGGTTTGTTCTGCAATACCATTAATAACACTGAGTACACCTTCAATATTATCTGACTCAACGGCTAATTGTTGAATCACACTTGTCGTTCTATCAACACTTTGTAATGTCTCTGCTACAGCAACGGACGTTTCCTCTACACCACTAACTGCACTTCTTGTCTCGGCTTGAGTTTCAGCTGAAATTTCTGCCGCCTGATTTGAAACGGCTAAAATTTCAGCTTGTACCCCGCTCATTTGTTGCATTATTTGATTTGCATTACTCACTTGTTGATTTTGTTCGCTGGCGGCTGATTGGGAGTTACTTGCAACCTCATTTAAACTCATTAATGCGTGATTCACATTTTCACTTTGTTCTGCGATTGATTGAATAACGGTATGAAGATTACTGGTCATCGTATTAAAACCATTTGCCATTTCACCCAGCATGTCATCACTTTTGATACCGCAACTCATAGTAAGGTTTTTTTCACTAATTGCTTTTGTCACTGCCCCCATATTTTGTAATTTTCGTAAAAGTACAAATTTAGTAAGGTAATAATTAGAAATACCGATTGTTCCACCGGCTAATAAACAACCAATAACAAACCACATTTGCATACCAGGCTTCCATTCCACAAAAAACTGAGCATAGAAAGGGAAAATAATGCCCATTCCTAACCCAAAAGCCATAAATGACCATAATAAATTTCTCAGAATACTAGGGGATTTAGAAAACATGATGCAAGCTCCAAATAAAACAGGTATCTCAAATATTATTAAAACGTACCATTTTATCGGCCTATTCCATGCCTATCTTTAGGTCAAAATGACAATACCTGCTCATAATTAGGACAAAAACTACTCCTAACGTGGCAGAATATCTAAGCATATACAGGTATATACCTATTTAATTTTCAAGAGTTTAATCGATGAATCTACCTAAGCTTCAATAAAAGTTTTGAAGAACAAAAGCATCAAAACATTACACCCTCATGACCGCAGTTATGCGTATGGTAGGCGGGCCAGGATTTTAAAAAAATTGAAGCGTATGCAGAAACAAACCAAGCTTCGTATTAAAGATAAATTACTTTTATAGTTTTTTTAATATTAGACGTTAGATTAAAACTTGCTTTAGTAAATCCCGGCCGGTTCATTAAACCAATAGAATCATAATTTGAAAAGCCAATACCTTCAATGGGTAAAATAAATCCTTTATCAACTTCGCCATTCATATTTTCATCATGCAATATATTTACCGCATACATTCCTTTGGGTAAATTGTTAAAAACAATCGATGCTATTCCACTGCTTATCTTAGCAATCTCTTTTTTATAATATTTCTTGTATTCTTCATCCGGAATCGAACCATCTTTATTATACAATGCAAATTGAACAATACCCTTAGAATTCCGTAACCCATCTACGGTTACTGTTATTGAATACAATTCATCATTATCCGCATAAGATAGCGTGAAAAAACTTATCCATATAGACACAATAATTAACATTACTGATTTAATTTTCATATATTTATATGTCTTCTAACAAACATTAGTGCCTTGTAAACGATTAAAATAACGCGCCCTATAAAAATGCCGTTTGTATTCTTCACTATCCGTAAAGGACGCTCGATCATGTAAAACATTATTACTAATCAACCCCATTCCTGATTCTAATAAACCACGAAATATATAAGGCGAGTCACTATTAAGTATTAAACTTAAATATTCCAAAGCATCTTTAGTGGTTGCATCTTCAGACCAGATTACATTATTAACGCGAATGGTATAACGCATATGCAAATCACCCTGTTCAGTAATACTAAACACAGGACCTGCTTCTTCCGCTCGCGCAACCTTGCCTTCTTCAATTCGTGCAGGAATAGTCATAACCTCAGGTCCCATTAAGACACGAATATAATCTGGATTTTTTTCTCGTAATAGAATGTAAGCTATCTCATGATCCATTAAGGCATTTTCACCGCCTTGTGCTGCTCTTTGAACGACATGCAATAATAAAGCATGAATTTGATTTTTCCTTGAATTGTAATAGCCGTCTGTATGCCAGTTTATTGCTTTATTGGTATAAGGAATATAGCGCTGACGAATGCCGTCTTCAGCGACAGTAAGAGACGTTAAACCACTATCATCTGCCAACCAATTATTATCGAGACTTTCTACCCCAAAATTTCTTCCCATAGAAAGAGGGATTTCTGGATCAGGATCTGTGCCGGTCTTACCAGCATAAATAACCATATTGGTTTTACGACATACATCAAGTAGCGCTTTGTGTTCAGCCTGACTAAGCGTCCTGGGGTCGTTTATCTCAACAACCAGTTCACCAAGGCTTTGAGGGTAATCTTTAAGCTTGTTATCACGCCATTTTTCATAAGCATCATTGTTATCAATATCAAATGGCGTAGAAATATTTTTTAAGTTAAGAGAATTTGAAATCATACTAAAACCTACAATTAATTGATTTTACAGCCATGTGGCAGACAATTCGGCACTATAGGATTCACAAGAAGAAAAAGACTTGATCCGGATCAATAAAGTACAATTAATGACATCGGTGTTCTGTTTCTATTTAATTAATTATACTCCAAAGTTATAACAGCTTTGCCCTTTTTATGACCATCTGCAAAATTTCAAAATACTTCTGTTATTTCACATAACCGATAATTTTTTCCAATAGAAAAACAAGCCAAGTAACATAATAAATAATGAATATATTTTTGAGCAATAAAAAACCGGTATGTTCATATAAACACACCGGTTTTATTTTCATAGTATGAAGTAAATACTTCTATCTTTAATATACGATAGAACGGGCCAGAAAAATCATTAAAAGGAAAAAGCCAAACAGCGATCCGGTTAAAACAATCAACGTACGTAAAACAGTAGAATCTTGGATATCTTCTTGTGCACTCATACAACACCTCAATTATTAGTTATTTATTATTTGCCCTTACAGGTCACTAGTATTTCCAATATAGTGTACTAATTTAGTGGGGTACTGGATATTCGAGAGATTTAATGTGGTAATAAGATAAATCTTTAGTGCTTTACTAGGGTATTTTGTAAGGTTATATAAAAGCTATAGCGGGCGTAATGATCCTGTTTTTACGAGATCAACTCTCTTAAACAGGGGTTAGATCCCTCTTCTGTACTGAGTATTCGTTGATGGTTGGATATTTTGATTAAGTTCAGTGATTGAATCTGAATTTCCATTAAGGTGATTTTCAAAGAGTTTAACTAATGCCAATTTATCGGTATCAATTTTGGTTCCTGTTTCTACATCTCGTAAATCTATAAAGAAACTAGAAAACATATCCGGAATATCAGTAATAATATCCGTATTTAAAAAATTCGTTTCATTATAGACAGTATGATAACCACCCTTTTCTTTATCTATGAAGTAGGAAATATCTTTTAGATTGGTAATCGATGCCGATTTTTCACATCGCTGTATGCATTTATCATCAACAATATTTTTCTTGCAACCAGAAACCTGGTGGAACATGCAAGCAATAGTTGTCATCAATACAATGGGATGAGAAATACTGTAGGTAAGTTTAAAGTTATCAGGTTTTACAATTTTTTTAATCTGCTGTTCGTTTATCTCATTTGAGATAAACGCGCCATCACAGTTAAAGTGTTCTTTTAAACACAATAAACTATATGAATTAACTAAATTCATATACGGACCTGCAATCCATGAAATTCCTTCTTCATAAGCAACAAAGGCAATACCGGTATTGTTAGTAACAATACGTTCTGGTTGCACTTGTTGCAGCAGCTCTACTGCTGCAATGTAATTCTCTCCCATTAAAACGGCAGGAAACCAGGGGATGAGTCTTTTATTATTTTTAAATAATTCAATAAAATAAGATAACTTATGCTTAAAACTATTAGGAATCTGAAAATAAATATCTGCAGAAGTCTCATCACATAAATGCAGATCATTTTCAGATGAAATAAGAAGAGATAAAGAAGGCATTATGTTTTCACTATCCTGCTTTACTAACGCAGGTACTTCAACTGCTTTAATGATCTCTTTTGAATCATTTAAAATGAATAATATTTCATTCTTAATTAATGTAAGTTCCTTCAAAGGAAGGAATAAATCACTTTTTAAGTTTTCTAAATCTAACTTTTCAATAAAATATTCAGTATCGTTTAAAGCTTTAAACCGTTTTAAAACTATTTCTTGATCAACAGATTGAGCTTTATTCTTATCTGCGGTGACAAGCTTTAAATTTGAATTAACTTCAAATGATTTTTCCGGAGTTTTGATATTCACATTCAAAATTTCTCCAGCTTTTCCTGAAAGAGAAATAAGTAATGGTGCTTTTTCAATGCTTAATTTATCAATACGATCTTTAACATTATCTATAATTTGCGATTTTTGTTCGAAAAGGACTTTTTTAGCTTTTGTTAAGTTCTCATCTGTCGAGTCGCCCCAACTTTTCGCAAGGTGTATTGCTGAATTATCTCGTGGATTGTCTATGAAGATATTTCGACTCATATCACCTTTTAAAAATGAGTTTGAAAAATCACGATTAAACACCTTTCGTAATTCACCATTGTCACTATTAATTTTATCTTGCTCATAAAAACTCTGAAGTTGTTTTCTCCATGTTTCTACTACCGTATAAACGTAATGATATTTTTTAATCCGCCCTTCAATTTTTATTGAATCCACCCCGGCATCGGCTAATATTTTCAGATCAGAGAAAGCTGAATTGTCTTTTATATTAAGAGGGAAGTTTTTACCTTCTGCTGTGGTCAGATATTCATCGCGACAAGGTTGACTACACTGACCACGGTTACCTGAATTACCACCTGTAACCGAACTCATATAACAAAGGCCAGAAAACGAAATGCAGTTCGAACCGTGAACAAACACTTCAGTTAGTAAATTATTTTTATGTGCCGCTGAGGTTAACTCGGTTATCTCTTTAATATTTAACTCTCTCGATAAATTAACTCGAGTTGCATGTAGTTTACTTAAAAATTTTATTTGTCCTTCATTATGCGTTGTCATCTGAGTTGATGCATGAATATTAAGAGTAGGGAAATATTTATTAATCAGATAAAAGACGCCCAAATCCTGAATAATAATGCCATCAAGCTTTGTCTTAACCAGTTTATTCAGTAAATCGATAAGAGCAGGAATTTCGCGTTCAATAATAATGATATTAAGTGTGATAAATACTTCACAGTCATTTTTATGTGCCAGCCTTAATATTCCATTAAGATCTTTAAGGGAAATATTTTTAGCCTGACTTCTGGCATTAAATTTATCCAGGCCACAATAAATGGCGTTGGCACCCGCTAAAATAGCAGCTTTTATAGAGTCAACATCGCCACCGGGCGCCAGGAGTTCAATTTCTTTTTTCATGATGCGAATTATACTGAATTATTGCTGCTGTTATAACGGCTGAATTGTAGGTATGCAGACAAATATCACATTATTTGCAGAATACAAATATGGTGATATTTGAGGTTCTTAAGCCTTAATAGAATAGTTTACTTAAAGAAGGAATAAATTGAGGTTCACTTCGATTCCTGCTGTAGATCTTTAAACCGGCTCCTGTATGCCTGTTCAAGACTCATTGATCTGTCTCTATACTGAATAACATCGCCAAACTCGACTTCTATGCGTAAACCTTTTTCACGCTTGTTTATAGCCGTATTTAATATCTCATTTGCATTCGTTTTTATGTATATCGGCAGCATGGGTAATTTATTTTTAACAGCTATAAGTTGCGAACCATCTTTAAATTCTGAAAGATCAGAATTAGTCTTGTTACGTGTTCCTTCAGGAAATACAAATATTGATGCTCCAGAGTTCAGCCCTTCTTTAATGGCTTTAAAAAACTTACTCATAGAGCTTGATTCTCTATCTAATAATACAGAGCCACCATTTCGAACAAATAGGCCAAAGAAAAATGAATAATAGAGTTCTTTCTTTGAAATCCATAATCCATAAATATTCGTGTCTTTTAACGCCAGCTCAACAATACAAGGGTCAATAATGCTACGGTGATTTGAAATCAATAGGTATTGTCCATCAGTCTCAACCTTATCAAGACCGGAAACAGTGACCTCTATATTAAGACTGGAAAGTATTATTTCAGCGTACTCACAACGAAGAGCCTTTTTATCGCTATTACTTTTAGCCTTTTTTAATTTGAAACCATATTTATTCGTTAAATATAATGAATAAATTGCCATCTTTATTTGTTTGAAATTCAAAAAATTCACTCTCCGTTATTTACTCCACAATAATAACAGGAGTATTTATAATAACGAAATAAAATACCCCTTTATTATAAATAAAAATATGCAGCCACCAATAATGCTTTTAACTATGCACTTTGCATAAAAACGTTATAATTAATTCCTTCACATAAAAGCGACGTCAACGTGACTTATAGTCAAACACCACCACGCGGTTTAATTACCATCATTGCCCTTGTGACAATGATTGGACCTTTTACTATTGATAGTTATTTACCCTCTTTCCCCGCTATAGAAGCAGAATTTGGTATTACTCGAGCATTGTTGTCGCAAAGTCTGGGCTTTTACCTGGCTGCATTTGCCATCGCGACACTCGTATTTGGCCCACTTGCAGATCGGCTAGGGAGACGATTGGTCATTCTTATTTCTCTTCTTTTTTATATTGCTGTTTCTATTGGCTGTGCTCTTGCGAATGACTACAGTACTTTTTTGATTTACCGGATACTACAAGGCATCGCTGCCGCTGGTGGCCTGGTTGCAGGCCGGGCAATAATCCGTGATGTTTACAGTCCGCAAGATGCACATCATGCGATGTCACGAATCATGATGTTATTTGCAGTTGCCCCCGCAATTGCTCCTGTCATTGGTGGCTGGCTACATGCTCTCTTCGGTTGGCACAGCGTCTTTTATTTCCTGGCATTATTCGCCAGCGTGATCTTCTTGCTCGTATTTTTTCATATACCTGAAACACTTGAGCCCGCGCATCGGCAATCTCTTCATCCAGCAAAAGTTGCTCGCGTATATGCTCGCTCAATTATGCATTCTCGTTTTCTCTCGTTAATTTTTATCGTCGCCTTTTACTTTGGTGGTATGTTCTTGTATATCGCCGGCGCACCGACAATAATTTTTGACTTTATGAATCTAGGAAGCGGTGACTTTGGCTTGATGTTTATTCCATTGGTTGCTGGATTAATATTTGGTGCATGGTTAAGCAGTAAACTTGCACACCGATGGCCAATGGAACGATCGATTAAACTTGCCTTAACTCTTATGCTGATCGGCTCACTTTTAAATTTGCTTCAGTCTCTGTGGTTAAGCCCAATGATAATCACTTTAGTCATACCGCTAATGATATACACCAGCGGAATTGGCATTGCGATGCCGGCATTAACTGTTTTAGCGTTAGATTGTTTCCCTAAAAACAGGGGGACGGCATCAGCATTACAAGGTTTTGTGCAAATGATGGCTAATGCATTAGTTGCCAGTCTGGCAGTTCCATTACTCAGCCAGCAACCAAGTCATCTTGCTTTGGGGCAGTTTATTCTTCTGGTATTCGCGCTATTACTTTGGTGGCGTTTACCTGCGAATAAATTTCATCATGATTAAATCTACCTAGCTTGCTATTTTATAAAGTGTATTACCGTTCTTACTCACAACTATCTTTAATACATTATTAGCAACCAATTCTCTCAACACTTCGCATAATTGAGGTAAAGCATACCCACTTAATCGTTCAAGACCTTCTTGTTTTGCGCCCCATTCTTTTATTCTATCAGGAGAGCATGCTTCGCTATTATTTATAGTAAGAAACTGAATTATTAGCTCTCTCAATTTTGTACTATTTAACGGATTGCTTCGAAAAGGTATTTCATTCAAATCAAATACTTGTTCCTCTAATGTTGTTAACCTTTCATCTATGTTTGACAGAGCCTCGAGTCTTTCACGTACTTGTGTTTCTATTATGCTCTGAAGATCTAAAGGCTTATTTTTTTTGAACAATATTCTTATTTCTTCCCACGGAGTAAAAACAAAAACAAGTAATGATATACAGAAGATCAAGACTATCGGTAAACCAAGGTTAGCCGGTGATTGATTTACTAAGGGCTCTGTCATATACGCTTTATATAAATAAAGGATAGCTGCGATAGCAGGAACTGTTACAGATAGAACAATTAATTTAAATCTTAAAATAGTACTAACTTTAGTATTTTCCACCGCCGTTGCGATGTTTTCCTTCTGGTACATTTCCTCTCTCCAAAAACCAAGATATTAAACACTACTCATTGTATTTAGAGTGGATTCATTTCTTCCACTCTTCATTTTGGGGGCGAAGAATACCACCATAAAAAATATGTTATCAATACTCGCTTTATGTGATCTGAAACGGTGCTAAGGAATATGTTTATATGCTATATCAGCATTTCGTGAATGATGGTTATCAATTTAATTTCCACAAATAATATTTTATATGACGTAAATACGACAGAGCACCTCACCCGAGTGGTGAGGGTATTCAAAAATATTTATTTATGCCGATGTGATGTCTGGATGAAGACCTTGAGAACGCAACTTTTCTAATACTAAACCGGGTAAACTCGAATGAGCCTCATAATCAATGGTCAAGTCATGTGGATCGTGTCGAGGATGCTCAACATCGGTAACATGTGGTATTGCTAATATTTCATGCTTAAGCCGAACAATTTCTCGAGTGGTAAGGGATTCATCAATATAAATAGTAATACTATGCATAATAAACAGCTCCTTTAAATATTATTATCTCTCCATTAAAAGTAGTCACACATAAAGAAAATTACAAGAAAGATCAGCAGTAAATTTACCCTGATTGATACTAAATATCTTGACTGGAATTCTCTTTATTTGCCCCTTTGATTAATAAGAGTTCTAACCCCTTGATTGTAAAAATAAGGGTACAATAGCTTTTTTTAACCCAAGATAGCTAAAAAATGTCTCAAGTAAAACTTACCGAATACAGTCATGGTGCCGGTTGTGGCTGCAAAATTGCTCCTGGTGTACTGGAAGAGATGCTTCAAACATCCACAGCCCCCTTTCACGACCCTCGTTTACTAGTAGGAAATGAAACTAAAGACGATGCTGCCGTATATGATTTAGATAACGGTTATTCAGTAATTAGTACCACAGATTTTTTCATGCCAATTGTTGATGACCCCTTTGAATTTGGCCAAATCGCGGCGACGAATGCCATTAGTGATATCTATGCCATGGGCGGTTCACCTCTAATGGCCATCGCCATATTTGGCTGGCCAATTAAAAAATTAAGTTCCGACATTGCCGCCCAAGTGATTGAAGGTGGACGTCATGCCTGCAAACTGGCTGGCATCGCACTAGCAGGTGGACACTCTATTGATGCCCCCGAACCCATCTTTGGTCTCGCTGTAACCGGTCAGGTAGATAATGCACATATAAAACGCAATAGTCAGGCAAGCGCTAATTGCGATTTGTTTCTTACCAAGCCATTAGGTATCGGGATTTTAACCACAGCAGAAAAAAATAAGATTCTTAAAAACGAACACTCCCGTATTGCCATTGAAACCATGTTGCAATTAAACAAACCAGGAGCTGATTTCGCAAAACTACCTTATGTTACTGCAATGACCGATGTGACGGGCTTTGGCTTAATGGGCCACCTTGTCGAAATTTGTGAGGGCAGCGGTTTGCATGCCAAGGTAAATTATCAATCTGTACCTAAATTACCTGAAGTTGAAAACTATATTTCATTAGGTTGTTCCCCCGGAGGCGCACAACGTAACTTCGATAGCTATGGGCATCACTTAGGTGACATGACAGATTTACAGAAAAAAATACTCTGTGATCCTCAGACTTCAGGAGGCTTGTTAGTCGCGGTTGAAAAGAGTCATTCGGATGAATTCATAAAAATCGCAAATACATTCGACTTAAATTTACAATCCTTAGGTGAATTAGTCGAAGCAGATAAATCTAAATCAACATTAATAGAAATCATATAATCAGTATGACGGACCAACAAACAATAGAGCTGCCTCAGCTAGACGACTATCGTTCATTATTTTTAAATAATACTCCCCTACTCGATGTTCGTGCTCCAGTTGAATTCAATCAAGGTGCATTTCCTTTTACCGAAAACGTTCCTTTAATGAATGATCAGGAACGTACCGACATTGGTATACGATATAAAAATGCGGGTCAGGATGAAGCGATTAAACTTGGTCATAAATTAGTACAAGGTAAAATAAAATCTGAACGCGTTGAACGCTGGGCGAATTTTTTTGAACAACATCCTCAAGGTATACTTTATTGTTTTCGTGGTGGTATGCGCTCAAAGATTTCGCAGCAGTGGATTTATGAAAAAACAGGAATCATTTATCCAAGAGTAAAAGGTGGCTACAAGGCCATGCGTCGTTTTTTAATTGATGAACTCGAAACATCAATACAGCGCATAGAACCTATTATACTAAGTGGACGAACCGGTATTGGGAAAACAATTTTCCTGAAAAAAATAAAACAGCAAATCGATCTTGAAGGACTCTTTCATCATCGTGGTTCTGTCTTTGGAAAACACGTTACTTCGCAGCCTTCACAAATTGATATTGAAAATACATTATCAATAGAGTTACTCAAACATCTTAATCAAGGCCATACAAAAATTGTACTTGAAGATGAAGGTAGTAATATCGGCTCACGTAGACTGCCAGAAAATTTGATCAAGAAAATGAAGCAGTCACCGATTATTCTACTCGAAGCCAGTATTGAAGAACGCATTGATATTACCTTTCAGGAATATATCATTGAAGCACTGGCAGAACATCAATCTTATTATGGTGAAGAATTGGGTTTTACTCGCTGGACAGAGCAATTAGTTGAATCTATCGACAAAATACAACGCCGACTTGGTGGCCTGCGACATAAAGAACTTAAAGCACTATTAAATAACGCAATACAACAACAAGTATCTGGTGACATAGAATCTCATAAAGAATGGATTAAAGTATTACTCGTTGAGTATTATGATCCTATGTATGATTACCAATTGAGTAAAAAACAAGAACGAGTTGTTTTTAAAGGGAATAAAAATGATGTGTTTGATTATTTAAAAAAGAAATACAGCTTGTCTGAATAATAAAAAAATATTATGTACTTTCAAGTTCATTCCCTATATTAAATAAATGGTTTTTCTATATTTACACTTTAACTAAACAAACACTTGTCACTAATAACATTCGCGACATTTTCTGGCACCTGGCTACGCCATTTATTGTCATCATTACGGATCATCGATAACACTTCGTGAGAATATATCTCAAGATGCTCTGTATTTACTAAATCAAGATGCCTAACAAAACCATTATCTAATAAGTGTTTATATAAATGCTGCAAATGCGAAGCGACTTGCAAGTCACTGACACCCTGTAACTTGCCTGAGTCATTATCGTACATAGGACAGACATAAAATCGTAAATCATTTTTAAATAACCTGCCGAAAGATTCTAAAATCCCTCCAGGCAAGTCCTTATAATAACTTTCACGAAAAATGCGTTTTAATAATGGTACACCCATCGCCAGTGCAATTGGCTTATCCGTAAAACGAAACAAGTATTGAGCTAAACGATAACATTCACCGTAGTTACTAATCAAAACATCCCAGCCCAGCTCGCAAAGTAGTTCCGCACGAGATAAAAAATCTTTTACATCTATCTCACCTTCTTCCGACAAGTCATGCAAGGTCATTTCACCTAACGTCACTATATTATCAGCATCGACATTATCTTCATTAGCAAAAGTTTGATAAGCACTTTCCATTAAATCCACGGTTAATTTAGTCGGTGGTTGAAACCGACTACGTTCAATCAAGACCGATTTTTGCCACAAGCTATCCGCAATTTGTACCACCTTGCCTTTTGCATTGATCATGGCTGCATTACTTAAACCATGTTGCACCAGGTACAAAGCCATAAGCCGGTTATCCACACCTTCAAAAGCGGGGCCTGAAAATTCAATCATATCTATTTCGGCTAAACCAGGAGATATATTATCGAGTAAAGATATCAATAGGCTTTCTGCATTTTCATGCATGTACAATGCCCCATAAATCAGGTTAACGCCCAATATCCCCAGCGTCTCCTGATCCTGAAGATAACTACTACTGTGCAGGCTGACATGAATGTCAATCTGTGAATGAAGTTGCTGTTCCTTATGCTGGAAGCGGATCCCTAACCAGCCTTGACCATCTACATCTCGAGAATAACTCCTTGCTGCCACGGTATTAGCAAAAGCAAAAAATGCGGTGTTATCACCGCGTTGTTTCAACAAACGTTCAAGCAATAAGTCATATTCTCGACACAGCATGGCTTCTAAACGTTCCCGACTTACATATCGTTTTACAGAGCCATAAATTGCGTCGGAAAACGTCATATCATAAGCAGACATTGCACTGGCAATCGTACCGGCGGCAGCACCAACGCGAAAAAACCAACGTGCTGTTTCCTGACCTGCGCCAATCTCGGCTAAGGTCCCATAACGGGTTTTATCCAGATTTATTGTTAAAGCTTTTTGATGTGGCGTTTGTACAACGTTATCCATAACTCACCTGTTTTTTTAAGTAGATACTTTACAGTGTAGTCGGCTTTTCTCTGTTATCCATATTTACATTCTTTCTGGAATCTAAAATATTAAATTAACATTTATAGAAAACTGTATATCCCAAAATAAATCATTCCCATCACATTAATACAAAATAATTAATTCATTTACTCCCAATATCACAATAATGGTTTATGATTAATCATATTACGAACATACAAAACATTTACGATACCGAGGCAATTATATGAAAAGTAAAATCACAACTTTAATTATTACAGGTTTATTCATGCTTAATGGTTGCTCTACCTTCGATGCATATACTGGAGAAGAAAAAACATCAAATACTGCAAAAGGTGCAGGTATCGGTGCTGGTGCTGCACTTGTGCTTTCCTACATTTCAAATAGAAATGAAAGTAGCAAAGTTCGTAATAAACGTATGCTCCGAGATGCTGGAATTGGCGCTATTGTTGGCGGTGGTGTCGGATACTACATGGATACTCAGGAAGCTAAATTAAGAAAACAGTTACGTGGTACCGGGGTAAGTGTTAAGCGAGATGGAAATAACATTAATTTAATTATGCCAAGCAACATTACATTTACCACCGATGGTCGAAATATAAACTCCAGATTTTATGCCGTACTCGATTCTGTAGTACTGGTTATTAAAGAGTTTAACAAAACAACTGTTGTTGTTGCTGGTTTTACCGATAGTAGCGGTTCAGAGTCATATAATCAGAAATTATCAGAAGACCGCGCAAGATCTGTCGCAGGATTTTTACTTAACAATAAAGTTAATCAGGCACGACTTGATGTTGTTGGATTTGGTGAACAACATCCTATAGCCAGCAACAAAACTAAACAAGGACGTAGCCTAAACCGTCGTGTTGAAATCACATTATTACCAATAACTAAATAACAATCATGATCTATATTTCTATTTAATAGGTTAAACCGGATTTCTCTGGTTGCTGGATGGAGGTCTGTTATATAGCTTTGGCATTATCTTTTATATTACAGATAAAAAAAATTCACTTTCATGGCATATGGAACATGTTTGTACTGGCAGGTAATACAACACATTACTATACAGTGATGAATTATGTTCTTTAGAAGTAAATAAACGTAATCTTAGATTTAAAAAAGAGGAAAATCATATGAAATTTATCACAAATAAATATCCCAGGTGGAAGTATCTCTTTTCGCTTTTTTCACTAATGACATTAGTGAGCTGTAGCACCGTCCACATTGGTCAGGATTTTCAACTTCAAACATTTGCCAATAACGCCAAGTTAGGAATAACAACAAAAGCTCAAGTCACTAAATGGTTAGGAAAACCAATGAGCACTGGCATAGCACAAAGATCAGATGGTGAGAAACTGATTGAATGGGACTATTTTTATGGTACCGGTCAGTTACCCAGTATGAAGGATGCAAAATTGAAGACGCTGAAAATTCGATTTAATAAAAAGGGTGTTGTACATAGTTATAACTGGTCAGGTCAAAAGTAAGCACCACATTCTTATTAGAGTTATAGTACCCCTTCGTTATTGAAGGGGCATTTGTATTAACATCACATTAACCAATCATATGTATTTACCAAATTCCTGTTCCTAAAACCCAGGGAACAAAATTTTCTTAGAAAGAATGTAACATTTACTTAAAGTATTCATCCAACTGGCTAAGGCAACCAATCCAACCTTCTGAGTGAAGGTCCACTGAGTTTTGTGATTCAAGCTTTTCATGCAACAAAGTCATTTCTGTTAATCCATTTGTTTCTTTAAGATCAATAGTAACTAGTGAATTGACTTCTTGTTCATCACTTTCCCATTGCCATGTAAACACAATTTGATCAAAAGGATTCAAAACGACATATTCACCATGAATAACATGTGCCGTACCGTCCGGTTCACGCATTTCAATTTTATATTTCCCACCCACTTTCAATTCCTGCTCATGCACGATGGTAGTAAATTCTTTTGTCGGAGCAAACCAGGATGTTAAGTAGTCTTTATTTGTCCATGCCTCATAGACATCCTTTTTTGGATGTTTAAAACTTCTATTCATAGTGAGTGAAAAATTTTCAATTGCGACTGCTGTGTCCATGCTATTTCTCCTTTTTCTTTATAAGATTTACAATATTTGATTTTTTATTTACTGCTTTCTCCTTTTTATTCTTATCTAAAAAACTGGTTAATGAATCAAGCTGTGCTTCCCAGAAGCTTCTGTAAAAACAAATCCAGTCTGATGCCGTTTCTAAAGGTGCAGCATTTAATTCACATCGACGAATCCGACCATCTTTATGTCGCTTTAATAATCCTGCTTTTTCAAGCACACCGAGATGCTTTGAAATAGCAGGTAGTGACATTTCAAATGGTTCAGCAATTTCAGTTACTAACGCCTCCCCTCTTGATAATCTCGCTAATATCGCTCGGCGTGTGCTATCCGATAAAGCGTGGAAAACTTTGTCGAGTTGGGAATCATCATATTTAACCATATGGTTAAATATAGAAGTGAGTTTAAAACTTGTCAAGAAATGGCTTAATTAATATTTTAGATAGGCAGAAATGAATACAGTAGATAACACTACAAATAATGTTAGATTTTGAGATGCAATAAAAAATCCCTGCCAGCGAAAGCATTCACTGGCAGGGATTAAGTGGTCGATTAAGCGACTGATTTTTCAATAAGAGGAATTAATGGTTCAGGCAATTTTAAATCACCTGATAGAGCAAAATCATGTGCATCTGAAGACATTTTTTTCCAGGTCTTTCGGATAATATCAATCCATTTTTCTTCATCATATTCCGGATGCTTCTCAGCAAACGCTAACATGTAATGTTCAATAAAAACCAAGCTTGCAACATCTTCCAGCAACTGTGTGTCTTCATTTTTTTTAATCGCTTTTTTACCAACTGCTTTTCGAACACGTTCAAGTGATTCTTCATCAAAACCTGCTTTTGCCATGAGGTCAGCCGTAGTATCAGCGTGGAAGGTATAAAGCTTTGTGCGCCACTGATGGTAACCTTTACGATCCATTGGATACGCATCACGTGGTGATTTCCAGCGTTGAATGTGTTGACCACGAACAGCAAGCTGATTTACATGATCTGCTTCGGGTTTATAACGCTCAATCATATCGGCCATTCGATGTGAATAAAGCAGCTCTTTTGGCCATTCTTTCCCTGCTTCATCCGTAACGGTATTCGGATCTTCACTATTTGCAGCATCCATTAAAGTAACAGATTGTTCAAAGGCTTGTTGGGTCATTCTTGTTCTCCAGAAATTACCGAGATATTTTAAATCTCTGTGTATAGATTCTCGTATTTTATAGGTGTCTAGTGGATTAAAAAAGTAGCAATATATAAGGTTAATATAAAATTTAGTGACAAATTTTACTTATAATCACTTTTACGTCTTTGATTTATACTCGATGGAGTTTAAGAATATTTCAAGTAATTGATTAACAAGTTTATCTAAAGAAATATCCCTATAGCGGTTTTCGACAAGTATACATTTTGTATAGAGCAC
>JAUVGM010000040.1 GCA_030593785.1 Gammaproteobacteria bacterium
AATCTTAGCCCACCCCCCAGACACGAAAATAAAAAATATATAAAGGGGTCGATTCAAACTGACAGACTTTCCACTTGACCAGTATAGCATAGGTGGTGGCTGGTGTCAACAGTGGGCAGACGATGCCCTACCCTTGACAGGGCAGGGCAAGTGTGCTAGTCAGTCAGCAGGTCTACAGTGTTGTACTCCTTGCCGCCTACCTTTAGGCGTGTGATACTACCCACCTTGAACGTGCGGATAGTAACGCTATCATTCAGGCCGCCTTGTGAAGGCTTAGGGCTATCCTTTAACCCTTCGATACTTTCCTTGTCTATTGGATTACCGTCCAGTGTGTAGGCTGTGCGGCCTGATTTAAGGTAGATAACTTCTAGGTACTGTTCACCCTTGTGTTCTACGATAGGTAGGTTAGGGATACGTGTACCCCATTTACGTGGCTTGACAGTGAATAGGCTAGGGTTCTTACCTTCTGTCTCAAGTCTACGCTTGACCATGTTCTCATACGCGCTACTGTTCTTGTTCTGGAATACCATGATAGATGCGCCCGTGTTATGCTTACGGATACGCCCTTGCATAGGGTTCTTCTGGCCGCCTGTTAGTATAGGTGTAGTGCTAGTGTCCATGCTAATGAACGTGCCGCCGTTGACTGTAGATAATACTTGCTCAAGTTTGCTAGTCACAATGATAAGCTCCGTTGTTGTTTAAAGTGTAGCTATTATACAAGATTGTACCCTATTGTCAAGCGTTCTGTACAAATAAGTTACACATTAGAATATTAGGATATACTAATATAGTTAGGCAGTATTGCCAGTCTTATGTTGACGGGGGATAAGTGCCGCCTATGTTGTTTGACTGTAGGGCTATTATTACATAGCCCTTAACGGTTGTCAACTATTTTGATTATTAATTAATGTGTGTAGATTATCCAGTGCTTTTTGCATGTTGTCTATGGTTGTCTGGTAAGCAATCGCACTCTTAACAAGATGCTCAAGGGATACCTCATCGTGCCCTGACATTGGGGTAATAACAGCGTATCTGTAATAATCTTCAGAATCGAAGTGCCCGCGGAATGCTTTACTTGCACATGCGGGAATATCCTTAACGCCGTTTACTTTGACTTGAATATCTTTGTTTTTTGAATCATAACTAAACCCTGACATTATCGTGTCTCCTTTTGTATTCTTAACACACATTTTAATAAAGCTCACTTACTTCGAATTCAGAAAATGCAGTACCTTTTACGTGTTCAACTTTGTCAAGCATAAGTTCAGCTTTTTCGCGATCTTCTGTAGTCCACGCCATTTCTTCTGAACCGAAAGAAAGACTTGACATACATGAATGATTAAGGTAGAACGTCTCGTTGTCTGCGATTTCGATAATGGTGAAAGTTGGCATAATGTTTATTCCTGTTGTTTGTTGACTGGGATAATAATAGCGCACTCCCTTGCGCTTGTCAACAACTAAACTGGAATATCTTTCATCTTACGAAAGATTTGGTCGGCGTTAAATACTACGCCGCTATCTGTAACAACTTGTGTAAATTCACCGTAACCATTTAGAATGATTTTAAAGCCTTCAAAGGTCTTTAACATTTCCCAACGATTCTCGCGTAAGCATTTGCTAATGAAGTCTAAACAAGGTTTAGTATGTTTAGCCTTATTTTGTACTGGCTGCATTCTATTTTGTTTAGCCCTTACAAGGTTAGTAGTATACTTGATAATATCATCAAGCGAATAATCGACGGTTTGGGCTTGCACGAAGGTATGCGAAAACATATTGATAATTCCTATTGTTTATTGACTGGGATAATTATAGGGCAATCCTTCGCCCTTGTCAAGTATTAAGCCCAGCGCCCTTCAGCAAAATCTTGTTCAAGTTCAACCATTTGCGCGTTGTTAAAAACGAAGCATTCAACCACGGCATGTTTTAGTTCTTCGAAATCCGTTGCAAACATAGCGATGTTATAAAGATACTCATCGTTATCGACCATATCAGACAATTCCGAATCATTGTATTCTGAAATATTCATAATCATTATTCCCTTTGCTTGTTGACTGGGATAATTATAGTACAGTGGTCAAAGGTTGTCAAGAATTACATGTAATTAAAAAATGTTCTGTAAAGTCCCCCGTATCGTATCGGAGTTGCGTTACAATAAACTCGCCTTTATTTAATGAATTAAGATAACCTGAGCGGGTCATGCGTACACCCCTAAAGGTTTTACCACTATATCCAATGTTATCAAGTTCGCCCTGTTCATCTGCTGATAGTAAATTATCTAAACTATCGCCGCTTGTTACTTTACCCATGTTAGTGGTTATGTTATACTGTTGAATTGCCATAATTAAGTTCTCTTCATAGCGATAGGGCTTTGAAATTTAATATCATTCTGTTTAATGATAGTTTTAACGCTGGTATTGGTCACATACGAATAGCCCATGATACCGATACATGCTAAGATAATAACTGATTTAATCATGCTGCTTTAATCCTTGTAATTTTATAAGCATCTTTAATATGGTGCTGTCTGCCGTTTGTCCAGTCTTCCACCACGCCATTTACTACGGCTAAGGCATGGGTCTTTTTGCGTACTATATAATAGCCACGTTTTAAACGTTTGCCGATTGTTTTAGGCGTATACCGTGAACCATTTTTCTGACGAAGGTTTTTAACCTTTTCAACTTTAAAGCCGATTTTCTCAAGATGTTCCAAGGCGTAAGTGGTTACGATACCCTTCCCGATTAGGCGGCCTTGATACTGGCATATACCATGTGCTTTCTCGTATGTCATGCGTGCTGCGATAGCGATGGCAATGACCACGCAGTCATTAGACTCGTTTAACTTTTTACGAAATCTTGAATTTTTAATCCTTTCAAAGCGTTTCATGGTTGCACCTTATTCGTTGACTGTGGTAATAATAGCGCATTCCCTTGCGCTTGTCAACAACAATTTAACTCTTTTCATACCAATCTTTACAAGCACGTTGTGACGTGTAAAAATGTGCAGTGGGGTCGGACATTCGATATTCACCCACCATTTCGCGCGCTTCTTTATAGGTATCGAATTGATCGACCGTTTCAAGCGCATGTTCATCTTTACGTTGAATATAAACCATTACATGTATTCCTGTTGTTTGTTGACTGTGTTAATAATAGCGCATCCATGCGCGGTTGTCAACAATTAAAAGTTATAAACGTCTGGAATATTATCGCGGTTAATATATTCCAGTGTATACCCTTGTACATTAGTAGGTGGCTTACGGTGGTCAATTTCAAACACATTACTGTATTCCATTAAGTCGTAATTAAAATCGTGCTCTTCGGGTAGTTCCTGATCTTCTTCGATGAACATACAGAACATACGTGCGTTTGTTTTATTGTTGAACACAGCTATATTATGGATAGCGGTTCGCATTGACCGGAACTGAACTGCGAAATGTTTACTTGACATAATGCTTATTCCCATTGTTTGTTGACTGTGGTAATTATAGTACAGTGGTCAAACGTTGTCAAGAATTCTTTTACAGATCAGATTTATCAACGCCCCAGCCATCTGCTAATACTACTGTTTGCGTAACAGTTTTAAAACGCGCACCTTCCTGCAATTCCTGAAAACTTACTTCAATTTGCTCATTATATAAGCCATGTGTATCAGAACTCTCGCCGACGCTAAACCCTATATGTGCATCGTACTTGCTTAATAGTTCTTTCAATTCTTTCTTAAACTCAGTCGCTTTAGACATCGCCGTTTACCTGTTGTTTGTTGACTGGGATAATTATAGTATAGTGGTCAAGGGTTGTCAAGAATTAAAACAATATAAAAAGATGTTGACAATGGTTTGGCAATGTGCTATAATAATAGCACGGCACCCCTGGGCGTTCGATAAGTTATCCACAGGTTATCCACAGGCAGATAGTTGTTGACAATGGGCAAACGGTTTGCTATTATATCCGCAGTCAACAAAGGAAAGGAAATATTATGAATGTACAAAATATGCAAAGCGGGCGCGGTAATGATATCGCTAACCAGTTCATTATAACTGACGGTAACAAAACAGTGTTTCAAAGTTATCAATCTGTTATCGCTATTAAAGAAGGCGACAAAGTAACACTTGACAAAGACAAGTGGGATTTTTCAGTAACTACTGGAAAGTATCGTAATCAGTTTCTAGGCGAAGGCATAGCAGAAACGCGAAAGAAAATCAAGTCTGGTTTATATACGTTAGCAGAGTTAAACTAAGGAAGTAAAAAGCCCTGATAATATCAGGGCTTTTCTGCGTCCGTAAATTATGGGTTAATGTCGCCGACAATTAACCAGAATATCTTTTTGCCTATCTTGAATGAAGTCATTTCAGGTTTATCCAGTGTACGCCATAGGTCACGGCTATTAGAATCTGGTATCTTCTTACTGTTTACTCTATCTTTATTGATGCGTTTGATTTCCGAAGTGGTCTTGAACAATCCCACATGAACTAAGATACGGGGGAGAAACAACTGCATATCATTGGCTTGTGCTAAGTCTATGCGGATTGTTGTTTCTTCATCCCCTATCCCGAGGTCATTAGGTGTTAACCCTTCGACCAATTCTCCTACGATTATGTTATCTATCATTCTACTACCTATTAAGTTAGTCCATGATATGTAGCCCTCATATTAGGTTAATCACATTATCATCATAAAAATATAGTGTATCACATTATCATCATAAAAATATAGTGTATCACATGATCATCACAATGTAAAGCATCACATGATCATCACACAATCATCCTAATTGTTTTTAGGTTTGTATTCTACAAGTTCATACCAGCCCATGTCTTGGAGTCCTTGTAACTGTTCCAGTAATTCATTGGTTACACATACAGTAGTATGCGCCAAGGGCATCACGTCTTTGGGTGTGTCGTCTGTTACACGTCCCCACGCGCGCATAGTGTCGCCATAAATTTCATGGTGTTCTTCGTCATAGGGACGGAATTCATATTCACGAGCTTTCTTATCTTTATAAAACTTATAAAAAGTATAAGTTGTCATCCCATCGTCGTAACCTGTAATTCGCATTTTTGGGTTAGTACGAAAGAACGTAATTATTTTATAGAGATCATAATCGTCGTGGGTAATGTCGTGGCCTCTTTTCCAGATACGGAAACCATTCTTTGCCCATTGCATATAGTTAGCGGCATATAGTTTTTGGAAACCATAGCCCATACTTTTAAGTTTAGAATAATCACCAGTAAACTTGACATAGCCACGCTTTGACATTAGTTAAAACCTGCGAATAGTCTACTAAGAATAGAAGCAAAGACAGCGGACAGTGTACTGTGATAAACTTCTAACCATGTCGCGTGTCCATTAGCTTGAGCAATAACGCTTAATAATAAGATACACGCTACTGCCATCATCATGTGAGCAATTGAAGGATTATTTTGCATTGTGTTTTACCTGTTGTTTATTGACTATGGTGTTATTGTAACATAACCCTTGCGATTGTCAACAATTTGCGGCACGTATAACAAATTTAGTGCTTTATCATATATCATATTGTCTGAACGAATCATACCACCTTCTTTTAAAGGACTGGTACACGTATCATCACGATAACATACAAAGTCTGGAACGTTAATGTTCTGACGTTCTAAATCTGCTATGATTTTATTAAGGGGTGTCTCTGGTGAATACTCCATAGGAAACCGTTTGCCTGATACAATGGCTTGTATAAAAACCCATTCGCCCATTGCACCTTTTTTAATACGTTCTAATGTAAACATGATATTTACCTGTTGTTTATTGACTGAAATAATTATAGCCCATCCTTGGGCTACTGTCAACAATTAACGGTTTCTACGATAGATTTCGTGGCGGGGGTCAGTAGGTTCAAAGATGTTTTCAAATAAAATCATTGGTGGTTCTTGGCATTGAATGCCATAGTCGTTGGCACTGCGTTGGATAGTTATTGCACAATTTCTGCAGTACCAAGCAAAACTGCCCTTGTTGTACCATATGGCGTTAGGTTGTTGGCAAGCTGTGCGGTTACAGTTACCACCTCTGATACCTTTTAATTCTGGGTCAGGTTTACACATTGTCAAATTCCTGTTCAAGTGTTTGTAATTCGCGGATAAGTTCCTGTAATTCACCATCAGGTACATCACGTTGCTGGGCGTCAGCAATCATTAATTCAAGTTCCATGATTCGTGTTGCGTTTGACATATTATTTCCCTCATTGACTATGGAACTATTATTACATAGCCCCATGTATTTGTCAACAAATTATAATCCCATCCAGCGCAAGACAGTTCCGAACCATTCAAAAGAATTACCCCACCACATATTATCAGTTAAGTAACAATGTAGAATGTAGTAGATGCCCCATAGTTGTATAGCCATTATACCAAAGCTAAGATATACAAATAAGAACATATTATCTCTATCATCGAACCATTTAAGCATTAGTAACTAACCTCTAACCGCGACGTGCGCGGTCTTTGGCAGTTTTACCTGGACGTTGAACGCCAGTCATAGCCACACAGTTATAGTGTGTACGTGGCAAACCCTTCATTTGGGTCTGGTCTGATTTGTTCATAAAATCTTTACGTTCTTTCATGTTATCTCCTAACAATTAAATAGTTGATGTAGGTATTATAGTACAGTGGTCAACAGCTGTCAATAATTATTTCAATTCACGTTGATCAATATCTAACATTAAACGCTGTAAGCCATTAAGTTTAGCCATTGCTTGTTTGGTTTCTTTTTCAACTTCAACGATTTGTTTCGTTTGACTGTAATAGGCTTTGTTTTTACTACGATTATAAATCTCGTCACATTCTTGACTATCGTATGAAGCAAACACGATACTTGTAGGCGCGCGTCCGTCCATGCCGTTATCGGTTATAAGGTATGCAATTTTATCTGTCATAATTATCCCTTCCCTGTAGCCACAATAATTGGCTTACGTGATTTATCAATTGGAATCATGTATGTAGCAGCTTCAACACGACTATTAAAATCGCGTGATGTTGCAAGCGTGTAGCGACCGTTATCATTCAGGCATAATACATAATATTTCATAATGTTTACCTTGTTTGTTGACTGGGATAATAATAGCACTTCCATGTGCAATAGTCAACAATTATTACAATGAAATTCTTCTTTCGACGGTTCGCTCTGCCAATACATCAATAAGTTGTAGCTGCACACTAGAAACATGTAAACCGCTTTCGTATAAATCATTGGCAAGATCTAATGCTACGCCACGTAATTCTTCTAAACGTGTGGCAAGATCGTATTCAGATTGTATACCACCATCACGTAAACCATATTCAACGAGGCTTACGGTATCGTTTTTGTATACATCATCTTGCACTACTTGTGCAGGTTCTGCAGGTGTTAATTTCATAACATTTACCTTTTGTTTATTGACTATAAGTATTATAGTATAGTGTTAAACAGTTGTCAACTATTCTTTGTCGATATCTATTACAATAAACGTTTCGATTGTTGGTGCATCGCATACAGGACAACTATCCATCGCAATATCAGTGGTTGCTGAATAATGCCTTTCACCCTGTCTATTACAAACAACACGTGTAATAGTATTCTTTTTCATCCATTGCTTGGCATGTTCAATGCCTTGTGTTATAATATCTTCAATCGTTTCCCATTGCTCTGGGAGGTCATCTTGTGCTTCAAATGTAAAATAGATGAAGTTACCAAAATGCCCATTATAATCAACATCAACAGCACATGTTCGTTTTTCTATTTGTTCTGCAATAGTGAGTTCAGCACCAGCTGCTTGAAATTCAGTTTCTTGTACTGCAATGAAATCCTCCATAGGTATTTCAATTGCATAACTAATCTTTGTTACCTTGTGTTTAAATTTTGACATTTTGTTATCCCGATTAATTAGGTATAATAATTTCAGCAATTAGATACGCTTGACCTAAATCATTAGGTGCCCTGTATGCCATAGGTGTACTGCCTGACAAATAGTACTCACCTTTTTTAGGTGGACGCTTAACGCCAGTATTAATGGCATAACTACCAATCAATGAAGTACGCATCATTCCCTCGTAACGATACCGTTTAGGTGATGTTACGAATTTGTCCCCACAATAAGGACAAAACTTAAATGATCTTAAAATCCCAGTGTTAGAACATTTACAAGTTTTCATTGACATCTTCACTCACTTTCATTACTTGTGACATTGGAACTAACCAAGCATACAATCTAAAATCCCCACAATCCCAATCATGGTAACGTTGTGCATCTGTGACAGTGGGCACATGTGATTCAATCGTTTCAAAGTATAACCAATCGACACCATCACCGAGTCTATCAGTAGATACGATATGTGCTTTGGTTGTAAATGTTTGCCCATTTTCTAATACTACTAAATGTGGCGCTTTGATTACTGTATCTGACATTGGTTTGTACCGTGTTTATTGACTGAAATAATTATAGTATAATTGGGTACGGTTGTCAACTATTACTTTAAAAATACCAGTGATATGATCGAAGCAATAACAAGACCGATTCCCAACGAAACTGGCACAGTATAATTTACGATTGGCATACTAAATGCTTCGGTATAAACTTTCAAGAGCATTATACCAATAGAAAAAGTGAAAATACCAAAGCCAGCAATAAAGAACCCTTTGTTATCAATGTTTAAAGAGAAGTTCATCATTGCGTATCCAATGATACTGAAAGCAATTATTGTAAAATAAGCTAATATATTAGTAATCATAGTATGTTGCCTTGTTTGTTGACTGAAATAATTATTTAATAATAGTATAGTAGTCCTCATTAAAGGTACACCACCCACCATTGCGATTTACTAAGATGATTTCTCCATTTTCAATTATTTTAGCAACATTATCATATTCACAAAAGAAGCACTCGTTTTCGTAAACGTCTTTTAACTCTTCAACGGTTTTGATCATGGTGTAATCAATGATTTCATCGTGGATAGTTTTTAAAGTGACTTGTTGTGCCATGGTGTTTTACCTGTTGTTTGTTGACTGAAATAATTATAGTATAACTAGATGATATTGTCAACTAAAATGCTTTAATTAAAACGTTTTTAGATAGACACGCGATGTCAATAGTTTGCCATTCTTTTGGTTCATATTCTTCGTCAATCTGCCATTGTTCCATTTCTTCTACATGGTCAACAATGGTTACGGATATATTAAATTCTGCCACTTCCCCACATTCCATACTGTTGATTTCTTCCCCTGCAAAATCATTTAAAGAGGCAAACCACCACGGGGACGAATTAGGCAATGTATCATTCTCGTCTAACACTTCAATATTACCATATACGGTATAAGCGATACGTACAATGCCCTCGTAATGCTTTTTATTAGGAAACAAGTGTCCAAAAGTTTCATGGATTGCCTTGTTCTTATTATCAGCTTCAATCTGTGAATGGATAGCTGCCATTTGTTTGTACCTTGTTGGTTGTTGATGTAAACATTATAGCCCATCCTTGGGCTACTGTCAATAACTATCCGTAAATAACTTCACCGAATACACAAAGTTGTAAGAACACATCGCCAGTTTCTGCGTCGTCTTCTTCGTTTAACACGTCAGCAAAGAAATGGCTGTACTGTTCATCTTCTTCCATTAATTTCTTGCCGCGTACAATTGATTCTTTATCTAATTGAAAATGGGTATCTTCATCTTCTGCGTCGCACATTAAGACTGCGCCATCTTCTGAAAATGGAATAGAAATATAAGCAGGAGTATATTCATCACCCCAAGGCTTGCCTTCAATAAAAGGGTTGTCTTCGCTTGCTGGTTTCTTATAGCTTTCAATCATGTACCAGTAATTGCTTCCACCTTCGAAGGCAGAACAAAGTAAATCAGCGGCGCGATAATTTGAAATTCTTGACATGATACTTTCCTTTTGTTTGTTGACTGTAGTAATAATACCCTAACCAGTTACTATTGTCAACTAAAATAATGTTTAAATAGTTCTTGACAATTTCTTATCCTTGGGCTATAATTACTACAACATCAAGGAACAAAGGGATGGCTACCAAGTCTACATAGAACTGGCACCCCTGGGCGCGTGATTTTTTTGAAACAACAGGTAAAAATGCCCTGCAGTGATACAGGGCATTAGGTTAGTATTTGTATTGTTCGTCTGCAAGGGCTTGGTTAAACGCATCAAGTGAATCCTGCATACCACTGTGAACTTGGGGGGTGACTTGTGCTGTACCATTACAGTCAGGACATACTATGGTTTCAACGTATACGCCTGATACGAATAATTCGACATGACCACTACTACACATTAAACAATCTGACATGATTAATCTCCTTGGTCGTTATGAACTTGAATAACTAATACTTTACCATTAGTATGATGTTCAATCATTGCAGGCTTGCCAGCTTTGACACGTTCTATAAGCCCCATCGCTTTAAGGTCTGCACTGGTTTCTTCAAGTGGCTGCATGATGATCATTGCTTGACGAATAAAGTTAAGCGTATCATGTTCGTTTTTAACTTCCTGTTTTGCAGGGGTTAAATCCTTACCAAGTTTTACTGATATTAAAAAGTCCATGATGTTTACCTTGTTCGTTGACTATGGGGCTATTATTACATAGCCCCTGCATTTTGTCAACAATTAATTTCGACTTGCTTTAACTTCGCCCAATGTTTTAGGTGTCCAGTACATATCAAGCTCAATGTTATTTTCCGCTAGTTCCATTAATGAAACATAACCAAGTTCAGGACAGCCCATGCCAAGGTCACATAAGCCAAATGCTTGTATTTGTTCGTCCTCCATATCCTTTTCAGTGATGAACCA
>JAUVGM010000190.1 GCA_030593785.1 Gammaproteobacteria bacterium
GCTTCGCGAGTTGCTCTCTTACGATCGCTTTCCGTTAAAATCTTCTTACGCAAACGAATGAAGTGCGGCGTTACTTCCACCAGTTCATCGTCATCAATAAACTCTAACGCTTGCTCTAATGATTGTTTAATTGGTGGCGTTAATGAAATCGCCTCATCTGTTCCTGATGCACGTACGTTGGTTAATTGCTTACCCTTTAATACGTTTACAACCAAATCATTTGAACGTGTATGAATACCGATAATCATACCTTCATACACTTCATCGTTATGATCTAAGAACATGCGGCCACGATCTTGTAAGTTAAACAAAGAGAAAGCAACCGCTTTACCTTTACCATTTGAAATCAACACACCGTTCATGCGTTGGCCATAGTCGCCTTCTTTAGCAGGACCATAGTGATCAAATACACTGTAGATTAAGCCTGTGCCTTGAGTCGCAGTCATGAATTCTGTACGGAAACCGATTAAGCCTCGTGCAGGTATCATGAAGTCTAAACGTACACGACCGTGTCCGTCTGGAACCATGTCTTTTAAGTCAGCACCACGTTCGCCAAGCTTCTCCATGATGGTACCTTGATGTTGCTCTTCAACATCGGCAGTGATCATTTCATAAGGCTCTTCTTTAACGCCGTCTACTTCACGTACGATAACTTCTGGACGAGATACGCCCATTTCAAAACCTTCACGACGCATGGTTTCAATAAGGATAGAAAGATGTAATTCACCACGACCTGATACGCGGAATTTATCCGGTGTCTCACCTGGCTCAACACGAAGTGCTACGTTGTGAATTAATTCACGATCTAAACGTTCCTGGATATTACGAGTCGTTACATACTTACCATCTTGGCCAGCAAGCGGAGAGTTGTTAACTTGGAAGGTCATGCTTAATGTTGGTTCATCAACCGATAACGGCGGCAATGCTTCAACATGTGCAGGATCACAAATCGTATCTGAAATACGTAAACCATCGATACCGGTGAAAGCGATGATGTCACCCGCTTCAGCCATATCTGTTTCAACACGTTCTAGACCCAAGAAACCATAAATAATTTGGACACGTGCATTTCGTGTTTTGCCTTCAACATCAATCAAAGTCACTTGATCGTTCTTTTTCAATTTACCTTGCTCGATACGTGCAATACCGATAACGCCAACAAAGCTGTTGTAATCAAGTGAAGAAACTTGAAGCTTTAAAGGTTTCTCTGCATCAACAGGAGGAACAGGAACATGATCAATGATCGTTTGGAATAAAGGATCCATATTGCCTTCGCTGACATCCGATTCTGAACCAGCAAAACCGTTTAAACCTGAGGCATAAATAACGGGGAAATCGAGCTGCTCATCGGTCGCACCTAAGCGATCAAAGAGGTCGAATGTTTGGTCTAAAGCCCACTCAGGACGCGCGCCTGGACGGTCAATCTTGTTTACAACAACGATTGGACGTAAGCCACGTTTTAGGGCTTTTTCCGTCACAAAGCGTGTTTGAGGCATAGGGCCTTCAACGGCGTCTATCAGCAGCAATACAGAATCTACCATGGAGAGAACGCGTTCTACTTCACCACCAAAATCGGCGTGTCCCGGGGTGTCTACGTTATTGATTCGGTAATCATTCCATTTAACCGCCGTATTTTTAGACAGAATCGTGATACCACGTTCTTTTTCCAAGTCATTGGAATCCATCATGCGTACTTCAGCTTCGCCACGCGTTTCAATCGTGCCCGACTGAAGTAACAGCTGGTCAACTAGGGTTGTTTTACCATGATCAACGTGGGCGATGATGGCGACGTTACGTAGATTCTCAATCACTAGGGTATTACTCCGGAAATGCAAAAGTTGCGCATTATATAGCCGAATGGCTGATATACCCAGTAAATTCTGCTAAAAATCGATTTTTTTATGTTTTTCTTGCGACTCAGCCTGTTGAACATCAGCGCAATAAATAGCAAAAAGTGGGTAATAGAGACTTAATGTTTTTTCTCCATTCGCCGATAACCCTTTTACGCATAAGAAATTACAGAAAATATAATATGACTGATAATACTGACGAAGAAAAAAACTGGTCTCAATTAAGAGAAACTATCACCATCTTGAATGTAGCTGTTGCACGTATTGAACATGCCATGATTGAAGGTGATGATTCTTTTACATCATTGAGTCAATCATTTATTGAGATGATAAATTCTGCAGAGCAAATTACGCGAGACGCAAAGGAGCTTGAAGATTCTCCAGCTAAGAAAAATATTGAGGAAAACTGTCTTAATATTTCGCAACGTGTCGGTAGCTCAATCGTTGCTTTTCAATTTTACGATAGGTTAAGTCAACGAATGGCATTGGTATCAAAGACGTTAAACTCGTTAACGGAAGTCTTGAAAGACCCCTCGAAAACAAATGAGCAGGATGAATGGCTTAATCTGCAAAACACGATTCGATCTAAATACACACTCGATTCAGATCAAAAAATGTTTGATGATGTGCTTAATGGCATGCCTGTTGAAGAGGCATTAAAAATAGCGGTTGAGAAAACAACTGACGACGAAATTGAGTTCTTTTAAAACCCTGCAGCCAGATCAATCGCCACTATGAACAAGATGCTCTAAACGATATCCCTGGTGATAAATTGAGCTTAAACGCCAACCTTTTTCAGGGGCAATATCGAGCTTTTTACGAATACGGCTCATATGTGTATCAACCGTTCGGGTATTCAGACCTAAATCATAGCCCCATACCGCAGACAAAATATGGTCACGCGATAATAAACGCCCAATATTTTTAAATAAAAACTGCACCAGTTTGAATTCTTTTTCTGTGAGCTTTATTTGCTCACCATCAACGCTCACTTCTCTTGAAGTTGAATCAATGCGGTATGGTGATAATTCAATAACTTCGTCATTGATATGCGGATTAGTACGACGTGCAACCGCATTTATGCGGGCAATCATTTCCTTGTGTCTTATCGGCTTGGTAATGTAATCATCCGCGCCCAGGGTCAGAATTTTAGCAACGTCATCTTCAGTCGCTTTTTGTGTGACAAAAATAACCGGCACATCAATATCATCGTGGCTCTTAATCCAATTGAGCGTTTGCTCACCATCAAATTCAGGCATGATCCAATCAAGTAAAACAATATCAAAATTTTTACTTCTGATTGCCTGGATAAATTCCTGGCCGCCGGCGTAGTGAGTACAGTCATGGCCTTCTTCTTCAAGCCATAACATCATTAGCGCAGCAATATCTGGATCGTCATCAACGATAGCGATATGCATATTATTTTATAATCCCAATTATCTAATGAACCTGAAAATAGCAATCCGACAAGCTCTGAATCAACAACCGTAACATCTTATATTTATTAAAGTTACGAGTATTGTTATGCCAAATTTTGAACTGATTAGCAATACACTTCAATCATTTACGCTAACTAATTCATATTTACCGTATTTCTGGTATATTTTACATACAAAATCGTGACATTATTCAATGAAACCTGAATTAAAATAAATGTATAGCTTACGCAATTTAATCGTTATCCCCATACTTGGACTGAGTCTAATCTCATGCTCCTCCATCATTACTTCTGCCACGAATAAAATGGCAAAAAATTTATCGACGGCCATTACAAACAATGATGATTTAGCAACTGTGAAAGCCGGTGCTCCTGCATATTTGCTGATGTTAGATAGCTTTATCGAAGGTGATCCAGAAGACAGCAGCATGCTGCTATCTGCATCAGAACTCTATAGTGCTTACGCCAGCGTATTTGTAAAAGATGAACAACGGGCCAAACGGCTTACGCAAAAATCGTTAGACTTTGCATTGCAGGCAAACTGTCTGTCGATGCAAGAACGCTGTCATTTAAAAACAATGGAATTTAAAAAATTCGAAAAAGTTATTAGCCAATATGAAGAAGAGCACATTGAATACCTTTTTACTCTTGGTGCCAGCTGGGCAGGCTGGATTCAAAGCCGCCGTGGTGATTGGAATGCCGCTGCTGATCTTGCGCGTATAACAAAAATAATGAATCACGCATTAAAGATCAAAGAAGATTATCAATCTGGTCAAATTCATCTTTATCTTGGTGTGCTTAATACCATCCTGCCACCAGCGTTAGGCGGTAAACCTGAAATCGGCAAACAGCATTTTGAAAAAGCAATCCAACTTTCAAACAATAAGAACTTAATGGCAAAAGTTATTTACGCAGAAAAGTATGCCCGCTTAATATTTAATCAGAAATTACATGACCAATTACTAAACGATGTATTAAAATCAGAACCCCGCAGTAAAGGATTTACCTTAACCAATATGCTGGCACATGAACAAGCTAAAGAATTGCTGGTTAGCGGAAAAGAATATTTCTAAATATATAAAATATTTATTCAGGTAAAACAATGAAATTTAAATCAACACTATTATTTTTAAGCATGTTTCTATTTTCAGCAACAACGCATGCTGTCACAATAAAAATAGCCACTCTTTCTCCGGATGGCACGACCTGGATGAAAAAAATGCGTAGTGCAGCCAAAGAAATAGCAACACGCACAGATAACAGGGTAAAAATTAAATTCTATCCCGGTGGCGTGATGGGCAACGAGAATTCTGTTTTACGTAAGATGAGAATAAATCAATTACAAGGTGCAGCTGTAACGAGCGGCGCTCTGCAACGCTATTATAAAGACGTTGATATATACAGTATGCCGTTCATTTTTAATTCTCATAAAGAAGTGCTGTATGTTCGTAAAAAAATGGATAAACTCATTATTAAAGGTCTAAAGAAAGGTGGTTTGATTTCTTTTGGTATCGCCGAATCCGGTTTTGCATATATTTTATCTAACAAGCCCATTAAAGAAGTTGCAGAACTTAGAAGGCAAAAAGCATGGATTCCCGATACTGCTTCAGCAAAAAATGCTGTTAAAGCATTTAAATTTACCCCTGTCCCTTTACCTTTTAGTGATGTTTTAGCCGCTTTGCAAACAAGCCTGGTCAATACTATTGCGATTTCACCTATCGCATCAATAGCATTACAATGGCATACACAAGTTAAATATTTAACTGAAATGCCATTACTTTATGGCTGGGCTACTTTAGTTATCAGCAAACGAGCCATGAATAAAATCAAAACTGCTGATAGAAAAATTATGACTGCAATATTGAAACTAAATTTTGAAGAAATTGATAAACAAAATCAAAAGGACAACAGCGCCGCTTTAGCTGCTTTAAAAAATCAGGGTATCACTTTTATTCAACCTGACAGCAAACAAATTGCAGAATGGAAAAAACTTGCACAAGAAGGTAATTCAGAATTAGTAGCAAAAGGCTTTCATACTAAAAAAATGTACAACTTAATTAATAAACATATTGCTGACTATCAAAAAATAAAATAACCGTGCGACTAAC
>JAUVGM010000189.1 GCA_030593785.1 Gammaproteobacteria bacterium
CAGAGTAAGTTTAATAACGTACCATAAACTTGGTGATAAAATTGTAATTAAATCACATCAAAATATAACCGATAGCATTACAAAAAAAACAATAGGTCATATTGAAATGTCCCGTGTTCTTGATAAAGCCTATTTTACAGAACTCTCACAAACACTTAACCTGGAAATTAAACACTCGTTTAATTCTTCGTTAGAAGATGGTGCCTTGCTACTGAATAAAAATATCAGCAAACAGAACTTTAACATTATTCAAAATAAAAAAGACTATTCAGTCGTTTTAAAACAATCTGGTTTAAACGGATCAATTTATTATCTTATTAACCTCAACAAAGCTAACTTTAATTTATTATTAAATGAAAGCCGAACTCAATTTATAATTATTTTGGTTTTAGTCACTATTTCAATTTCATTATTAATGCGTTACATCATAAACCTTAGCCTTGCCCGTCCTTTATCCGATTTAATGCAACAAATTAATAAAATAGAGAATCAGGATTATTCAGATTCAAAACCAATTACAACGGGGGATGAACTTGAAGCAGTCTCAGAGAATATCAATCAACTTGCTCAAACTATCCATGAACGTGAAAATTCTTTAAAAATATCATTAGATAGTGAAGCTCAACTATCCAAACAAGTAAAAGATAGTGAAGCACAGTTATACACATTGATTCGGACACTTCCAGATCTTGTTTGGCTTAAAGATGCTGATGGTGTCTATCAGAGCTGCAACGAGAAATTTGAACGTTTTTTCGGTGCTAAAGAACAATATATTATTGGTAAAACTGATTATGATTTTATTGATAAAAAGATAGCCGACTCTTATCGACAGCATGATAAAAAAGCAATGGAGGCAGGCAATCCAACAAGAAACGAAGAAAGAATTACTTTTGCAGATGATGGCCATACAGAACTTGTAGAAACAATAAAAACACACATGCTCGATGATAACGGCACAGTTATCGGTGTTTTAGGTATTGCACGTGATATTACTGAGCGCAAGAACATAGAAGAAAAATTAAAAGCAAGTTCTCAACGCCTGGAAAAAATTGCCTCACGTCTTCCTGGAATGGTGTATCAATTTGAATTGACGGCAGATGGCGAAATGAGTTTTCCTTACGTTAGTGATGCTGTTAACGGCCTTTATCATGTTAGTGCAGATGAAGCACAGAAGGATGTCTCAAAGATATTCGATCAGACTCATCCTGATGATGTAGAAAAATTAAATGACTCGATTTTGGAATCAGCTCGTACCCTCACTCCCTGGAAACTTGAATATAGAATATGTAACAAGGATGGCAACATCCGTTGGCTTTATGGAAATTCAATTCCGGAACAAATCTCAGAGGGTGGTATTTTGTGGCATGGTTTTGTTACCGACATCACTAAGCAAAAAGAATCCGATGAAACATTAAGACGAACTCAGAAAATGGATGCATTAGGTAAACTGACCGGCGGCATCGCACATGACTATAATAATATGCTGGGTGTAGTACTTGGCTATGCGGATCTTTTAAGAGAAATGCTCAAAGATCAACCTGACTTACAAAATTATGCAGAACAAATAGTCCACGCCAGTGAGCGTGGTGCCAAGTTAACAAGTAAACTACTTACTTTCTCTCGGAATAAAGCATCTGATGCCTCTGTCACTGATATTAATCTAGTCTTATTAGAAGAACATCATATGCTTGAAAAAACTCTTACTGCTCGTATAAAGCTGGAATTTAAACTTGAAGAAGATGTCTGGCAAGTATATTTAGATGAAAATGAATTAGAAGATGCCATCCTCAATATATGTATTAATGCCATGCATGCAATTGAAAACACTGGCACCATAACTATTGAAACAAAAAATAATATTATCAACTCCATAGATGCAGACTCTCTTAAGTTACAACCAGGAGAATATTTACAGCTCATCATTTCTGATACCGGACATGGAATGGATCAAATAACAAAAGATAAAATATTTGATCCTTTTTACTCGACTAAAGGTGAACAAGGTACAGGTTTAGGATTAAGCCAGGTATACGGATTTATTAAGCGATGTGCCGGTGCAATTAAGGTTGAGTCTCAACTTAATTACGGTACACAATTTACCTTGTATTTCCCACACTATTCTGGCGAAGACAAGAGTAAAACAATATTAAAAAGCAATGATAAAATGATGTTGGCTGATGACAAGACTATTCTTGTTGTAGATGATGAACCTCAGCTACTTCACTTAGCGAGTGAAATATTGAACAGGTATGGTTATAAAGTTTTCTGTGCACAACATGCAAATGAAGCATTGAAAATATTAGAAACAGAATCCATAGACATCATGTTCTCTGATGTGATTATGCCAGATATAGATGGCTATGAACTTGCTGCAATAACTCATGAAAAATACCCTAATGTAAAAATTCAATTAGCTAGCGGATTTACGGGTGATCATCATACTAAATATGTCAATGCTGCGTTAACAAATAACCTGCTACAAAAGCCATATAACAGTCAATCATTAATTAATAAAATACAATCGTTATAATTATCGTTATATGTCACTTCATTCCAATAGCATCAATATAATTCATGCTCTATGCTATATTCTATGTTATAAAAACATATAGCTTATAAACGTATTATTAATTCGATAAAGGAATATTGGAGCCACTGAATGACAGATTTTATAAGGATATTTTTGCCCATCTACCTCTTTGTATTTATTTTTGCTGTTTTTTTACTCAGAACATTTATTGTCTGGAAGAAAACAGGAGTTAATGCATATACATTATTAAAACAAAATGGCGCAGAAGGTGTTGTCGCGCGTTATTTTAAACTTGTTCCCTTAGCCAGTATTTTTGTTGTTATTACTGTCTCAGCATTTCCTTCTGCTTATACCTATTTAGCTCCATTCTACTGGCTTGAGGAACAACAAGCAGTCACCCTAAGTGGATTGTTCTTACTTATCGTTTCACTGGTCTGGATATGGATTTCACAAACACAAATGGGGAATTCATGGCGTATTGGCATAGATAAAACGACCGAAACCGATTTAGTCGTAAATGGTGTTTTTTTAATTTCTCGTAATCCTATCTTTCTTGGCTTAACGGTAAACCTGGTTGGTTTCTTTTTAGTAATACCCAATGCAGCCACCTTAACGATTATGTTATTAGGTATTGCAATTATAGAAATTCAAGTCGCATTAGAAGAGCAACACTTGCTTAACCAGCATAAAGATAACTATGTAAATTATTGTAAAAATGTTCGGCGTTGGCTATAAAAATAATACAAGCATACTAATAAGGTATATAAATGGAACTTAAAGTTAAAATTCAACTCTTAGAATGCGCTATATAAAAATAAATTTTCTAAATAAACGGAGTGTGTGAGTCAATGAAAGCATCAGATTTATTTGTAAAGTGCCTGGAAGAAGAAGGCATTGAATATATTTTTGGCATTCCGGGCGAAGAAAATGCAGACTTTATGATTTCTCTTGAGAAATCAAAGAAAATTAAATTTATCTTAACGCGCCATGAACAAGGTGCTGCTTTTATGGCAGAAGTTTATGGTCGATTAACCGGCAACCCTGCCGGTTGTTTAGGCACTTTAGGTCCTGGAGCAACCAACTTAATTACAGGTGTGGCTGATTCAAATATGGATCGCTCACCCATGCTTGTTTTAACCGGACAAGGAGCATCCACTCGCTTACATAAAGAATCACACCAAATAATGGATGTGGTTAAAATGTTTGAACCTGTTACTAAATGGGCACAAACAATATTACATCCCGATAGTATCCCGGAAATCATTCGTAAAGCAGTCAGATTGGCACGAACAGAAAAACCCGGAGCTTGCCATATAGAGCTACCTGAAGACATAGCGAAAATAGAAACTGACTCAACGCCTTTACAACCTTTACGATTCCGTCGCCCAGTAGCCGATGACAAAATTCTCAATCAGGCCGTTGAACAAATATTAAAGGCAAAACGTCCTATTATCATCGCTGGTAATGGTTGTATTCGTAAACGTGCCAGCAAACAACTTCGACTTTTATGTGAAAAAACGGGTATCGGGGTCATTAGTACCTTTATGGCGAAAGGTTGTGTTGACGTAGATGAAGATTACTGCCTTTTTACCATTGGCTTACAAGCTAAAGATGTTATTGCCTGTGCACTGGATCATGCTGATTTAATCATTACGCTTGGCTATGACATGGTGGAATACCATCCTAGCTTATGGAACAAGCATAAAGATAAAGACATTATTCATGTTGATTTCCTACCAACAGAAATTGACGAACACTACCATCCAGAAACAGAAGTCATCGGTGATCTTGCTCATACACTATGGATGATGAATGAACGTTTTGATAAAGTTAAAGATTTTGGTTTCGACTTCCGGCAACAACTTGCAACACGTGAAACGATGCAAAAAGATTTAGCAACACATAGTAATGATGATACCGAAGACCTGATTCGCCCGCAAAAAGTATTATGGGATGTGCGACAGGTAATGGGAGCGAAGGATATTTTGCTATCCGATGTTGGTGCACACAAAATGTGGATTGCACGCCACTATCAATGCCATGAACCCAATACCTGCCTCATTCCAAATGGTTTCTGTTCTATGGGCTTTGCTTTACCGGGCGCTATTGCGGCCAGTATTGTACATCCCGATAAAAATATACTTTCCATATGTGGTGATGCCGGTTTCTTAATGAATGTTCAGGAAATGGAAACGGCAAAACGTCTTAACTCAAATATTGTTGTTATGATTTGGGAAGATAATATGTATGGCCTTATCGCATGGAAACAAGAAAATGAATTTGGTCACCATACTGACTTGTCTTTTGGTAATCCAAACTGGTTGGAACTTGCCAGCGCATTTGGCTGGCATGGTCACCAGGTAAATAATAGTCGTGACTTGGTAACAGAGTTAGAAGCCGCCTTTAAAGAAGATGGCCCAAGCCTGGTGATCGTACCTATTGATTACCGTGAAAATATGAAACTAACCAAACGGTTAGGTGATATTGCTTGTCCAATATAAATATATTACAGATATTAAAGTTAAAGGGGATTTAAATTGAGTAATCACCATCCACTAATGATCGCGGGTATAGAAAACAGCGACAAAGATAAAATAACCGTTACTGCACCCTTTGATGGTTCTGAAATTGCGACATTGGATGCAGCAAATTCAGCAGATGTTGAAAAAGCATTAACTACTGCACAAGATTTATTTAACGACAAGTCAAAATGGTTACCCGCCTCACAACGTATCGACATACTTAATAAAACTGCCGCATTAATGCGAGAGCAATTTGACGATCTTGTTATTATTGCTGCAGGTGAAGGTGGCAAGCCTCTAACGGATTCTCAAGTTGAGGTGGAGCGTGCTATTGATGGTGTTTTAAATTGTATTGAATGTATACGGTCGGATCACGGTACAGAAATTCCTATGGGAATTA
>JAUVGM010000238.1 GCA_030593785.1 Gammaproteobacteria bacterium
AACATCAACAATTTTAAGCGCTTCTTCTTCCATTTTTAAAACCAGCTCATCAACACGACCACGGAAGAAACGGTAAAAAATCAACGTTGGTATTGCAACAGATAAACCGGCAGCAGTCGTTATTAATGCTTCTGAAATACCACCGGCTAATACGGTAGGGTTACCTACGCCTTGTGTTGTGATTGCAGCAAATACTTTAATCATGCCAATAACGGTACCCAACAAACCCATTAACGGGGTTATCGAAGCAATCGTACCCAAGGTATTGAGATAGCGCTCAAGTTCATGAATCACCTGGTGCCCCACTTCTTCGATACTTTCTTTCATTATTTCACGAGGGTGATCGCGATTAATTAAGCCTGCAGCAAGAATCTTTCCTAGTGGCGAATTATTACCGAGCGCGACAATGTGTTCATCTGTCAGTGTTTTACTTTTATGCCACTGCCATACTTGGGCAACTAAACTGGGAGGAGTGACTTTTTTAGCTTGTAATGACCAGAATCGTTCCGCCACTATTGCCAAAGCAATGACTGAACTCGCAAGAATGGGCAGCATCAACCAGCCGCCATGTTGAATCATTTCGAACACTTTTTGGGTTCCTTATACTACATAAAATAGGTGAAAAGCTGGAGCACACTTTATCAGAGACGACCGTTTGCGGATAGGGTGTCGTTCACAGCAATTAGTGGTGACTGTTCCAGTATTTTTGACTAACCTTACGATATTCCTCAGGTATTTCGCTGCTGCTTTTTTGACCAGTGCTACCTAGTAACACAGAAATAGCGCCCGAATTCTGTGTTTTAAGAATGGGGATATGCCTCTCTTTATATCGAGCTAAAACCGTTGCATGAGGCATGCGATAACGGTTTTTAAATCCAACAGGTATAAAGATATACTCAGGATCAACGGCCTCCAGAAAAGCTCGAGACGACGATGTTTTACTACCATGATGCGGAGCAACCAGGTACGTGGACTTTAGTTGCTCATAGCGCTGTTCTACTAGCTGCTTTTCAGCCCGTTTTTCAATATCCGCACTCAATAATAATGATTCCTTTCCTGCGCTTATCCGCAAGACACACGAGGCATTATTACGCTTTTTATAGCTCAGCGACTCATCTGGATTAAGTATTTCAAATAAAACACCATCCCATAGCCAGTTGTGGCCTGCTCGACACGCTTCGCTGTCCTTTTCATCATAACTACTTAGTAAGCTAACGATCTCGAGTTCCTTTTGAATTGATTCTAATCCTCCACGGTGATCATTATCTTTATGGCTGAGAATTAGCATATCGAGCTTTTTAATGCCTTTTTGTCGAATAAACGGGATAACCACCGCCGCCCCAGTATCAAAACTTCGGCTAAATTTAGGCCCGGTATCAAACACCAGCGTATGTTTATTTGTTTGCACTACCGCAGCCAACCCCTGTCCGACATCCAATAAGGTGATTTTAGCTTCCCCTTTTTCAGGCAAATGAGTATTGGGCCATATCAGTGGAATAAGGAGGAATAAGCCTAAATATTTAGCCGGCCATCCCTTCGGTGTTAACAGCAAAATGAATCCTAAACTGGCTAAACTGAGTGATAACAAATCAGGTTTAACCCCATACCACTGACTCACGGGTGTATCCGCCAAATAAGATAAAAACCACCACAAGGCATTCAATATTGTGTCAGCAAAAGAAAATAGTATTGTGGCTAAATAGGGTGAAAATGAAGCCATGAATGTTGCAAGCAAGGTTAGCGGAACAACCAAAAAACTTACCAATGGAATAGCAATTAGATTTGCCAATGGCGAAACGATGGATGCCTGTTGAAAAAGAAAAATAAGTAGCGGGATTAATGCCAGGCTAATACGCCATTGTAAGCGCCCCCACATTTTCCAGTTGATATCGATATTCAGTCGACCCGATGCTGCGATACTTATAATGGCAACAGCAGCAAAAGACAACCAGAATCCTGCGGATAAGACCGCAACCGGATCAAGCAGTAAAACACTTAATAGCGCGAGACTTAGCACTTGCGAGCTTTGTACCTTGTGTAATTTAAAAATTGAAAGCATTACTATGCTTATCATAATAAGTGCACGTTGAGCTGGAACAGCAAAACCGGATAAAGCAGCATAAAATGCTGCAATAAATAAAGCACTTAAAGCCGCTACCCGGGGCGATGCTAACTTGAGTGCAGCTGAACCACAATACGGCCACAATCGCCGGACAATAAGAAAAATAAAACCGGCAAGCAGACCTATATGTAAGCCTGAAATAGCAACAAGATGACTGGTTCCAGTGGCGCGAAAAACATACCATTGTTCTTGTGATATACCTGTTCGTTCTCCCATTGCGAGAGCTATCAGGATTCCCGCGTATTTATTCTTAGAAGTAATTTCTGTTAAGGTGTCGTATAAATTTTGGCGTAGAATAAGCATGCGGTAGCCACCTGCTTCATCATCCAACTTTTTCGCAAACTGCTTCTTTTTAGCATTTATACGCACATAACCTGTGGCGCGTATCTTTTTTTGATAAAGCCATCCCTCATAATCAAAACCACCTGGATTCATAAAACCATGCGGTTGTTTTAAACGTAACCAAAATTGCCAGCGTTGCCCTGCTTTAATTTTTGAATTTTTATTAGACCAATGCCCTCGTTTTCTATACCAGCTAATTCGAACTTTACCGATAGAAGCAATTTTTTGTTTATTAAACTCTATGGTTTCAATATTAAATTCAAATCGTTGTTTACGTTTATCTTCGAGAGGAATACTTGCAATAACGCCTGTTACTAACAAGTCTTTACCTTGTAAATCAGCTGGCAACGACACATCTAAAACCCAATGTGCTCTTAATAAGGCCCAGAGAAACCCCAAAACGAACAAAATTACTATTCGAATATTTCGTACAGTCAGTGCATTATTTAAGTAACGAGGTAAAAAAGGTAAACTAAAAATTGAAAGCAGAGCCCAACACCAACTAATGTCTGGCAAGCTAGTAAATTGCTGAAGTAATAGAATTCCAAAAAGGAAAGAGATAATCCCTGATATCATTAAACTCACCCGTCCTTGAGTGTGATTAAACGTGTTAATATAACTTTATATTGGTAACAATATCTCGATATTGCTAATATCTCGTTTTAGACTAACAGATTTTATTAAAATAGAAAGCCGAATGCCAAAGAAGTTTATTAAACGCTACATGCCGGATCATCAAAAAATCCGTAATAACAAACAACTTAACAAAGTGTTTGGAACATTACTGCATGATCCGAATTTACTCCATCTAAATAGACGTTCAGTGTCCATGGCATTTTTTGTTGGTTTGTTCATGGCCTTTGTTCCGCTCCCTTCACAAATGATCATGGCTGCTGCAGTTGCTATTATTGTTCGATGCAACCTACCTATTTCTGTTGGACTTGTTTGGATATCTAACCCAGTAACCATGCCACCTATGTTTTATTTTGCTTATAAAGTAGGTACATGGATCTTGGACTCACCTGAACATGAATTTGTTTTTGAATTAAGCTGGAAATGGTTAGGCACTGAGCTTGAAGCTATATGGCAACCGTTTTTATTAGGCTGCACTGTAAGCGGACTTGTCTTTGGAGCATTAGGCTACACTGTAATCCGACTTTTATGGCGTTTACATATCATTAATGCTATTAAAGATAGAAAAAATAAACGAAAAAAAAACTAAAAAAGCACTTAACTCTGACTATTTAAATATTCACTGGAAATCTTAAAATGTATAAATTAACTATTATAGCCTGCCTCTTTATTGCTTCATTTTCATTACACGCATTCGATGGTGAATATCAGCCGATGAAAGAAACAATTAATGTGAGTCACCTAAGTCCTACACCACTCATTATGAAAAAATCTATATTAAGAGTCCTGATTCAGAACAACTGGATAATAAAAGAACATACAAGAAATATGATTTCAGCTACGTATCGTGAAGCTCTAATAAAAGTTATCTTAAATGGACAAACAGTTACTTTAGCTGAAATAGAGAAAGAATATGGCAACAATGGTGATGAATTTCATGAAGGATGGATGAGTTCATTAAAACGTCACTTTATAAAGGACATCACTTTTCACTATCATATAGCAAAAGCAGAACAACAACTTAACCTATAAAAATATTGTACGATTGAATATGCAAAGATTAACTTTTATCAATCGCCTTTAGTAAGGTCGCGCCTAATTCAGCAGGCGATCTCGCTGTAAATACACCCGCATTCTCAAGTGCAGCATATTTTTCTTCTGCCGTCCCTTTACCACCCGCAATAATTGCACCGGCATGGCCCATGCGTTTTCCTTTCGGTGCTGTGACACCTGCAATATATGCCGCAACAGGTTTACTCATGCTTGACTTAATAAACTCAGCAGCCTCTTCTTCTGCTGAACCACCAATTTCACCT
>JAUVGM010000064.1 GCA_030593785.1 Gammaproteobacteria bacterium
GTGCTCCTTACCTAGCTGAATTAGAGCAATGTGAGGTATTACACCCGGACGCTGGTTTGCGCTTGACCTCTTTTGCAACGTTAATCCGCAGTTTAAGTTGTTACGAAAAAATTGCGCAAATTGAAGTTGCTATAGCAGATACAATTAGTGCGTTTGTCTTTAGAAATTTAGTTGAGTTAACCAATGATGATAAAGAAAAGTTAATAAATTATGCAAAAGAAGAAGGCATAGCGATTTATTTACAACCTAAGGGACCGGATACCGTTTCGCCTCTTTACCCAGAGAATCCACGCTTACAATATAGTTTGCCAGATTATAATGTAACCCTGGATTTTCAGCCAACTGATTTTACTCAAGTCAATCAAGACATTAATCCTAAAATGATTAAGCTTGCGTTAGAGTTATTAGATTTGAATGATAAAGATAATGTGTTGGAGCTTTTTTGTGGTTTGGGGAACTTTACCTTGCCGATGGCGCGTTTCGCAAAACATATCACCGGAGTTGAAGGTGATGCAGAACTTATTCGGCGAGCAAACAAAAATGCGGAACAAAATGATATAGATAATACCGATTTACATGTTGCGAATTTAATGGAAGATGTTTCTGATTGTAGCTGGTTGAAAAAAAGTTACGACAAACTCTTACTTGATCCTCCTCGCAGCGGTGCAAAAGAGATGATGCCTTATCTTGCTAAAATGAATATTAAACACATCGTATATGTTTCTTGTAATCCTTCAACGTTAGCGCGTGATGCGGGCACCTTAGTCAATGAAATGGGATACACCCTGGAGAAAGTAGGTATCATGGATATGTTCCCACATACGGCACATGTTGAATCAATCGCTTTATTTACTAAAAACTGATAATTATAAAATGGCAATTGAAATAGAACGGAAATTTTTACTTAAAGATTTATCCTGGATAAAATTTGCGGATGAAGGGACTGCTTATTCTCAAGGTTACCTGGTAGGCAGTAAACATGCTTCAGTGAGAGTGCGTATTCAGGGAGAACGTGCTTTTTTAAACATAAAATCTGCAACCATTGATATCACACGTCAGGAATTTGAGTATGAAATTCCACTCGATGACGCGACAGAAATGCTTGAGACCTTGTGTGAAAAGCCGTTAATTAGCAAAACACGTTACCATGTCAGAAACGAGAATCATTTGTGGGAAATAGATGTTTTTGATGGTGATAATAAAGGATTGATTGTTGCAGAAATTGAATTAAGTGATGAAGATGAAGCCTTTGCAAAACCAGATTGGTTAGGGTTAGAAGTGTCTGATGACGACCGTTATTACAATGTCTGCCTGGTAAAACACCCATTTAAAGATTGGTCATAAAATACAATGTCTAATATCAATATAAAAACAAATGAAAAAATAATTGATATTAATATTAATAAACAAGAATTAAGTTTATTACAGGGCGAGACTTTAATTGCCTGTTACCCTGTTTCTACCGCTAAAAATGGCACTGGGCAACAAAATGGCAGCGAATGTACGCCTTCTGGCTGGCACACCATACGTGCTAAAATAGGTCTTGATGCTGAAGTAAATACTGTATTTGTCGGTCGGCGCAATAACGATGAACTTTTCTCTGAAGAACTGCGAGCAAGCAACCCTGAGCGAGACTGGATTCTGACGCGAATTATGTGGCTAAGTGGCCTGGAATCTGGCAAAAACAGGGGTGGAGAAGTGGATACAATGCGCCGCTATATCTATATACACGGCTGTCCAGATAGTGATTCATTTTCAAAGCCATCATCCCATGGTTGTGTGAAAATGCGTAACAAAGATATTATTGAGCTGTTTGATAATGTTGAAGCTGGTACGCGTGTTTTAATTCACACATCTAAATAATTAAATAGGTAATATAATGAATTCATCTTTATTAAAATTAATATTATTTAGCTGCATCATTTTCCAGACAAGTTGTGATATTACATTTAAGCGAAAAGTTGAAAAAGAAAAAAAAGCGCCTGTTATAATTGATGAGCAATTAAAAAGTTCTAAAAAAGTAGATGAAAATAAGGAAACAGAAAAATCTACGAATACATTTACTAAAAATGATTCTGAACTCATATCTTCATATTATTTAGATAAGACAAATTCTACAATTCGTAAAGATATGATTATGCATACCAAAATTTCTAAAGAACAAATAAAAAAACTTGTTGTCGATGAATATGTTCCCAGAGACGTACAGGTTATGCCTCTGCCATTAAAATTAAATAGAAAACTGTCGTTTCTTACTTTGGATAAACTTAGGGTACAGATTGGTACACGAGTGATATTAATGAATGTAAAGACGCGACGAATTTTAGATGTAATAAAAATATGAAGAGACCTTTGCACGAATGATCTTTTGTCCTAATCCTGCGTTAAAAACGTACTCAAATGCTCATTTACTCCGTGTAAACTGCGCTTTTCCGTGCGTTTTTGCCTTGTCTAAGAACAAAATCTTCATCCGTGCAAAGGTCTCATAAAATATTAATTAATAAAAATAAGTTAGGAATATTTATGTCACTTGGTCCAATCATGCTGGATCTTGACTCAGTTGAAATGAGTCCAGAAGAACGTGAAATTTTACAAAATCCGCTTGTAGGTGGAGTCATTTTATTTAGTCGTAATTTTTCATCTGTTGAACAGTTAATACATCTTGTTAATGAAATTCATCAAATTCGTGAACCACGATTATTGATTTCAGTTGATCATGAAGGTGGTCGAGTTCAACGTTTTCGTGATGGGTTTACCTCTTTGCCCGCAGTAGGACATTTTGGAGAGATTTATAAACATAATCCAAAACGTGCTCATTTATTATCTGAAACTGCAGGATGGATGATGGCAGCAGAGTTACGTGCGGTGGGTATAGATTTTAGTTTCGCACCTGTTTTAGATATTGATTATGGTGTCAGTAAAGTTATTGGCGACCGAGCCTTTCATCAGGATGGTCAGGTTATTACAGAGTTAGCTCATGCCTATTCAAAGGGAATGCATGATGCAGGTATGGCGGCTACCGGCAAACATTTTCCCGGACATGGAGCAGTGACCGCTGATTCTCATGTCGATATTCCTGTAGATAACAGGGAGTATAATGAAATATTTGCGAAAGATATTTTACCATTTAAACGCATGATTCATCATGGGATGGCAGCCGTCATGCCAGCCCATGTTATCTACCCGAAGGTTGATAAGTTACCGGCAGGTTTTTCTGAAATTTGGCTCAAAGATATACTACGCAAGCGTTTAGGTTTTCAGGGAGTCATATTCAGTGATGATTTAGACATGAAAGGTGCTAGTGTAATAGGCGAAAAGTATGTGGATCGTGCTGAAAAAGCATTGTCGGCAGGGTGCGATATGGTTTTAGTTTGCAATAATCGTGAAGGTGCTTTAAATGTGTTAGATAATCTGGACGGGCACAATGATCCTGTTTCACATTTACGCTTGGCCAGAATGCATGGTAAACATGCAACGACTATGAATGAGCTACATAAAACAGCAAAGTGGAAAAAAGCATCGGATATTTTAAATCGTTATCAGGATGATCCCACGCTTGACTTAGAATTTTAACTTTTCAGGTTTAATATTAAGATGATAGAAAAACTACAAAACTATTTCCCTTTTTTACAGGAAGGTGACACCTGGATACTACAGATATTCGCAATCGTTTTTGTTGCGTTATTATTAGATTATATTCAAAAGAAAGCATTAAGACGGTTAAAAAACCAACTGGAAAGAACACCTAACTTATGGGATGACGCATTTATTCATGCTGTCATTAAACCTTTAAGTTTATTGATTTGGGTGTTCGGACTTTCGATAGCATTAGAAGTAGCTGGCCTGAGTAATGCATTAAAATTATTTGAAGTAGGTACGGTTGTTGTAGTGGCCTGGACGATAATTCGTTTAATTACCTTTGTTGAAGAAAATGTCATTCAACAGCAAGAGATCAAAGGAAAAACAGTTGATAAAACAACGGCTGATGCGATAAGCCAGTTATTACGTGTCTCTGTCATCATTACCTCGGTACTTGTTGGCTTACAAAGTTTAGGTTTTAATATATCTGCTATTTTAGCGTTTGGCGGTATTGGTGGTATTGCTGTTGGTTTTGCTGCCAAAGATTTACTAGCCAACTTTTTCGGTGGCCTAATGATTTATATGGATCGTCCGTTTTCAGTTGGTGACTGGATACGTTCACCCGATCGGAATATAGAAGGCACGGTTGAAAAAATTGGTTGGCGTTTAACGCTAATTCGTACGTTTGATAAACGGCCGCTTTACATACCAAATTCAATGTTTGCAAGCATCTCTGTCGAAAACCCATCGCGTATGACACACAGGCGGATTTATGAAACGATTGGCGTTCGTTATGATGACAGCAAACAACTTCCAGCAATTATTTCGGATGTGAAAGATATGTTATTAGAACATCCTGAAATTGATACTACCCAAACAATGATGGTTAATTTTAATGAGTTCGCAGCTTCATCGCTGGATTTCTTTGTTTATACTTTCACAAAAACAACCAATTGGATTAAGTTTCATGAAGTAAAACAAGATGTTTTATTTAAAATTACTGAAATAGTAGAAAAGCATGGTGCTGAGATGGCTTTCCCTACATCAACAATCCATATTGAAAATGAAGCATTAATTGGAAAATAAAAGACTGGACTAAATAACGTGGATATAAAAAGTATAAAAAAAATTGAAGCGGAGTCTGATTGTTTATGTGATTCAGAGAAACTGAATAAAGTATTAGATGTATTAGCTAATCAGATAACAAATGATTTAGAAGAAAAAAATCCAATTATCCTTTGTGTTATGACTGGCGGAGTAGTGCCTACCGGCCACTTAGTCACTCGGTTGTCCTTTCCCTTACAGCTCGATTATATTCATGCGACACGTTATCGCGGTGAAACGAGTGGGGGAGAATTACATTGGATACAGGAACCCTCAATTTCCTTACAAGATAGAAATATACTTATTATTGATGATATTTTTGATGAAGGCATTACGCTTTTGGAAATTGCTAAATATTGCAAGAGCAAAGGTGCTGCAAAAGTTCATTCTGCTGTATTAGTAAACAAACTTCATAATAGAAAAATAAATTACAAGCCTGACTACATCGGTTTGGATATAGAAGATCGATATTTATTTGGTTTCGGTATGGACTATAAAAATTATTTACGTAATGTGAATTCAATTCATGCCGTAAAGGGAATGTAAAATAATGAGTAAAATTGCGATTATTGGTGGCACCGGATTAACATCAATTAACGGACTTGAAATCACCGGTAGAGAAATAGTACAAACCCCTTTTGGTGAACCTTCAGGGCCGTTAGTGCAAGGTCTCTTAGCAGGCCATAATGTATATTTTTTGCCTCGGCATGGTGCGGGGCACACTATTCCTCCTCATAAAATAAATTATCGTGCAAATATATGGGCTCTAAAAGAAGCCGGTGTCGAACAGATTATTGCAGTTAATGCAGTGGGTGGAATTAGAGAAGATATGCAACCAGGTGCATTGGTAATACCTGATCAGATTGTCGATTACACAATTTCTCGTACCAATACATTTTTTGAAGAAGGTTTAAAGCAAGTTGTACACATTGATTTTACAGAACCTTTTTGTGAAAGCTTACGTAAAAAGATAATAAGTGCTGCTGAGACTCATTCTATCAATATCATTAGTGATGGCACTTATGCCGCAACACAAGGACCCCGTTTAGAAACAGCTGCTGAAGTAAATCGTTTAGAGAAAGATGGCTGCCATCTTATTGGTATGACATGTATGCCAGAAGCAGCACTGGCAAGAGAAAAAGAACTTTGTTACGCAAGTATTTCTGTAGTTGCTAATTTAGCCGCAGGCCGAGGAGAGGGGGCGTTAACGATGGAAGTAATAGAGAAAAATTTAAATAGTGGTATAGAGCGCGTTCGAATGTTGCTTGAAGCCGTTATCCCTTCACTCGATTAAAAACTTTTTATTCAAATATTATTTAACTGTAGATTTTTCTGTCAGATCTTCAGGTATTTGATATGGTGTAATTAGTATTAATATTCCTAATACTGGATGATCTAAGTAATGTAACTCTTTACTTCTAATACGACGTCGCTTTTGTTTTAAATGAATAACACCCTGTTTATCAATGTTGCTAAGTTCGCTTTGATTATCCAGGACTGAAAATGGGTTATCGCTATTTTCGATCTCTGGAATTTTATCTTTTAACGTGAGTTCTGCTTCTAAGTGTAAGTAGCGTGCTAATGTGACACGTAATATGCCTTCTAAAATAGATGGGTTAGATTTGGCAGCGATAGACCCGTCTTCAGAACTTTGATCTGAGTTACTTATGTCTTCAATAACAGGTGGAGCAGGGACTTCTCGTTTAAAATAGATTGGAAGAGCTTGTTTTTTGTCCAGGCCAGGTTGACGCCACGCAGTATGAAAAATAACACGTTGTGTCTTGGACTCAGATATTTTTTCTACTTTATCAGTCAATTGATATGTATCTGCTTTTAATAGTTTATAGCTTGATTTTAAATCAACATCTTTTGGTAGCCATTCTTTTAAAGCAGGTTGACCAAGTTGTACTGTTTTTTCAGCTTGGACTAAATTCACCTGAAGCGGCCAGTTTTCTGAATTTCTGGATTTGTTAGAAAGATTCTCAATAATGACGACTTCAACATCATAGTAGCGCATGTCTTCAGCAAAACTGGTATTGATCAATAGAAAAAAGAGAGCTGATATAAGTGTTTTCAAGATGCCGTTTCCTGTTATATTCGTTATGACTTATTTTCTCATTGTTCAGGTAAAAATGCTAAACCTAATTGGAATTTTGTGATGGCAGTACAAGAAGTAATAAAAATGGGGCATCCTTTGCTCTTGGCTAGAGCAAAAGAGGTTGAAGAGTTTGCTACAGCTGAATTAGAGCAACTTATCACTGATATGCAGGACACAATGGCTGCTTTAAATGGAGCAGGTTTAGCCGCTCCACAGATTGCGGTTGGTTTACGTATTGTCATATTCGGTATCACAGAAAATCCACGTTATCCTGACGCAAATCCAGTACCTGAAACGGTCTTAATTAATCCTGAGATTTCAATAATTGGTCCTGATAGAGACTCTGCCTGGGAAGGGTGCTTAAGTGTTCCTCATATGAGAGGACTTGTACCACGATATACATCCATTCGATATCGAGGTTACGACATACAGGGTAATGTAATTGAACGTGAAGCTCATGGTTTTCATGCAAGAGTGGTGCAACATGAGGTCGATCATTTGGATGGTATTTTATATCCGACCCGAATTGAAGATCTGAAAAATTTTGGTTTTGAGGATGCTTTATTTCAAGATAGCCCTGAAGATATAAAGGAAGAATTGTGATTAAACTGATTCATATGAGCACCGCTTTTATTAGTATTAGTTTTTTTATCATTCGAGGAATCTGGGTGTTCCGTGGTTCTTCGATGATGAAAAAAAAATGGGTAAAAATTCTGCCTCATGTGAACGATACCATCTTACTCACTACAGCTACATTACTTGCTATAAATATCCAGCAATATCCTTTTGTTAATGCATGGCTAACAGCAAAAGTTACCGCGTTAATTATTTATATTGTCTTAGGGATGTTTGCTTTAAAACGAGCAAAAGAAATGAAAAATAAAGTAGTATTTTTTACTTTGGCATTATTGACGTTTAGTTATATTGTGGGTGTTGCGTTGACTCGAAATACGAATTGGTTTTTTTAATTGTCTTAGACGACTTCCGGCTGCGAGTTCAATAGGTCGATGCAATACCTTGTCATGAAAGATATTCAAATAAATCTTCCAGTGCTTTTATTCTGAAATCAATATCAATGATTGGCTTCAGCAAACGTAACTTGTCATTGCCGTCAAGCTTGTAAGTATTTGACTGGCTTTGAATGAGTTTAATGATCTTCATTGGGTCAATGTCAGGTTGCTCGACAAATATAATGCGACCACCTTCTTGACCATAATCAATCTTTTTAATCCCTAGTTTTGCTGCGCTTAATTTTAACTCGGTTACCTGGTGTAGAGTTTTAACGGGTGTCGGTAATAATCCAAAGCGATCGATCATCTCAACTTGTAGTTCTTTTAGTTCAGCTGCATCTACTGCGCTGGCAATACGTTTGTACATGATAAGACGTTCATGAACATCAGGTATATAATCATTTGGTATTAGGGCGGGAACATGTAAATCAATTTCTGCGCCTTGATGTAATGGCTTATCAAGATCAGGTGTCTTGCCTTGCTTTAACGCAGTGACTGCGCGTTCTAAAAGTTCGGTATACATAGTGAAACCGATTTCTATCATTTGGCCGCTTTGACCGTCACCGAGTAACTCACCTGCACCACGAATTTCGAGATCGTGTGTTGCTAAGGTGAAGCCCGTTCCTAATGATTCGATAGATTCGATTGCTTCAAGACGTTTTTTAGCATCTGATGTTAATGTTTTACGGCTTGGAATAATTAAATAGGCGTAAGCACGATGATGTGAACGTCCTACACGACCACGTAATTGATAAAGTTGCGCTAAACCAAACCTATCTGCCTTGTTTAATATAATGGTATTTGCACTGGGTATATCAATACCGGTTTCAATGATTGTTGTACAAACAAGAATATTAAATCGCTGGTGATAAAAGTCAGACATAACGCGTTCAAGATCGCGTTCCCGCATTTGTCCATGTGCAAATTGAACATTTGCTTCTGGAATAAGCTCTGCTAATTTATGTGTTTGTTTTTCAATGGTTGCGACATCATTGTGTAAAAAATAGACTTGTCCACCACGTTTTATTTCACGTAAACATGCTTCTTTAATCATGTCATCTTTCCATTCGGTAACGAATGTTTTAATAGCAAGACGTTTAGCCGGTGGGCTAGCAATAATCGATAATTCACGCAAACCAGACATTGCCATGTTTAATGTTCGAGGTATCGGAGTTGCGGTTAGCGTTAATATATCAATTTCTGATCGTAGTGATTTAAATTGTTCTTTTTGTCGAACCCCAAAGCGATGTTCTTCATCAATAATAACCAAGCCAAGGTTTTTATATTTAACATCTGGCTGTAGTAATTTATGGGTACCTATTACGATATCCACTTTTCCTGCTTCAAGATCTTTTAAAACTTTATTTTGTTCTTTTTTAGTGCCAAAGCGAGATAATGATTCTATATGCACAGGCCAATCGGCAAAACGATCGCGAAAATTCT
>JAUVGM010000231.1 GCA_030593785.1 Gammaproteobacteria bacterium
AATTACGATTCCAGGTATTAGCACTGCTGTAGCCAAAAGTGGACCGACTAAAATTCGCTGGGATAAAGCAGCATGCCGCTTTTGTGGTACAGGTTGTAGTGTTTTAGTTGGTACAAAAGATGGTCGTGTTGTAGCGACGCAGGGTGATCCGGATGCACCGGTTAACCGTGGTTTGAATTGTATTAAAGGGTATTTCCTTTCTAAAATTATGTACGGCAAAGATCGTCTGACAAAGCCGTTACTGCGTATGACCAATGGTAAATATGATAAAGAAGGTGATTTCGCTGAAATCAGCTGGGATCAGGCCTTTGATATTATGGCGGTTAAGTTTAAAGATGCTTTAAAGAAAAAAGGTCCTACTTCAGTCGGTATGTTTGGTTCTGGTCAGTGGACAGTATGGGAAGGTTACGCGGCATCTAAATTATTTAAAGCTGGTTTACGGACGAATAATTTAGATCCAAATGCACGCCATTGTATGGCATCAGCAGTAGGTGCATTTATGCGTGCCTTTGGTGCGGATGAACCAATGGGTTGTTACGATGATTTGGAACATGCAGATGCCTTTGTTTTATGGGGCGCGAACATGGCAGAAATGCATCCAATTCTCTGGTCGCGTTTAAGTGATACACGTTTAACCAAAAAAGGTTCTTCAGTACACGTATTATCAACTTTCAAACACCGTTGTTTTGATTTGGCTGATAACGGTATGGTATTTACACCACAAACCGATTTAGCAATTGCTAACTATATCGCGCACTACATTATTGAAACAAAATCGTATGATAAAAAGTTTATTGGTGACAATGTTAACTTCACTAAAACAGCAACGGATATTGGTTACGGATTACGCCCTGAACATCCTTTAGAAAAAGCGAAAAAAGGTAAAGGTGGTAAGTTAACAAAAATTAAATTTGATGAGTATGCTAAATCAGTCGCGAAATATGATTTGGAATATACTTCTAAATTGAGTGGTGTCCCTAAAGCAAACCTACTTAAGTTGGCAAAACTTTATGCTGATCCTAAAAAGAAAGTAACGTCTTTCTGGACCATGGGTTTCAATCAGCATACGCGTGGTGTTTGGGTTAATGGCTTGGTTTACAACATCCATTTATTGATGGGTAAAATTTCAGAGCCTGGCAACAGCCCATTCTCATTAACTGGGCAGCCTTCTGCTTGTGGTACTGCGCGTGAAGTGGGTACTTTCTCACACAGATTACCTGCCGATTTAGTGGTTAAGAAAAAAGCGCATCGAGACTTTGCAGAGAAAATCTGGAATTTACCTGAAGGTACCATTCCACCTAAACCGGGTTATCACGCAGTACTGCAAAACCGTATGTTAAAAGACGGCAAGTTGAATGCTTACTGGGTAATGTGTAATAACAATGTTCAGGCAGCAGCAAACTTTAATGATGAAACCTATCCTGGTTATCGTAATCCTGAGAACTTCATTGTTGTTTCTGATCCATATCCAACGGTGACTGCATTAGCAGGTGATTTGATTTTACCGACGGCAATGTGGACAGAAAAAGAAGGTGCCTACGGTAATGCGGAACGTCGTACCCAATTCTGGCGTCAACAAGTTAAAGCACCAGGTGAAGCGAAGTCAGATTTATGGCAGTTGGTAGAATTTTCAAAACGCTTTAAAGTTGAAGAAGTATGGCCTGCGGACTTAATTGCTAAACAGCCCAGTGTTAAGGGTAAAACCTTGTACGAAGTTTTATTCAAAAATGGCCAGGTAAATAAATATCCAAAACAACAAGTAACAGATAGTCGTGGTAACAAATACGACAATGCTGAAATGGATGATTTTGGTTTCTATTTACAAAAAGGTTTATTTGAAGAATATCGCCGCTTTGGTGTTGAAGGTCCGAAGAAAGGCCATGATCTTGCTGAATTTGATGCTTACCACAATTCACGTGGTTTACGCTGGCCGGTTGTTAACGGTAAAGAAACTTTATGGCGCTATCGTGAAGGTTTTGATCCTTTTGTTAAAAAAGGTGAAGGCGTTAAGTTCTATGGCAAGAAAGACGGCAAGGCCAATATTATCTTTGCACCTTATGAGCCACCAGCTGAAAGTCCGGATAAAGAATATGATTTATGGATGTCAACCGGCCGTGTACTTGAACACTGGCATTCAGGTTCAATGACCCGTCGTGTTCCTGAGTTATATCGTGCATTTCCTGATGCGGTTATGTTTATGCATCCAAATGATGCAAAAAAACGTGGCTTGCGTCGTGGTATGACTGCCAAAGTTGCGAGTCGCCGTGGTGATATTACCTTGAAGGTAGAAACACGTGGTCGTAACCGTCCGCCGGAAGGTTTGATTTTCGTACCATGGTTTGATGCAGGACGTTTGGTTAATAAGTTAATTCTTGATGCAACGGATCCATTATCAAAAGAAACAGATTATAAGAAATGTGCTGTTAAGGTAATGAAAGCGTAATAAAGGAAACGTAACGTGTTCGAACACCAATTAAGTCGCAGACGATTTATCGTCGAAACCGCAAGAACCGTAAGCGGTGTGGCTTTGTTAGGTGTTGGTTTAGGCTTATACACAAAAGAGGCTAAATCATTACCGGCATATGCGCTGCGACCACCGGGTGTTGAAAGTGAAGATGATTTTTTAGCCGCCTGTATTCGCTGTGGGTTATGTGTTCGTGATTGTCCTTATGACATTTTAAAACTTTCAGAATTGGCTGAACCTGTTGCACTGGGTACTCCCTATTTTGAAGCACGAAAGATTCCTTGTGAAATGTGTGAAGATATCCCTTGTGTTGTGGCTTGTCCGACCGGGGCTTTAGACAAAGAGCTCACTAATATCGATGATGCCCGTATGGGACTTGCCGTTATAGTGGATCAGGAAACATGTTTGAATTACCTGGGGTTGCGCTGTGATGTTTGCCATCATATTTGCCCCTTAATAAATGAAGCAATTACACTGGAACCCAGACATAACCAGCGTAGTGGTAAACATACGATCTTCATACCGGTTGTTCATTCAGATAAATGTACAGGTTGCGGTAAATGTGAACGAGCTTGTGTATTAGAAGAGGCCGCGATTAAAATATTGCCGTTAGATTTGGCTAAAGGTGAACTAGGTCATCATTATCGTCTTGGTTGGGAAGAAAAGGAAAAGGCTGGTAAGAGTTTAGTGACGCCAGACAAAGAACATAAATACAATTTACCGGAAGGTTTGAAATACGAACATGAAGGTGAAGGTTTAATGAAGGATTCACGCTAATGGCGGCAAATTTACCCGAGCAGGTCGGTAAAGAGGCAGTATTAGTAAAAGGATGGTGGCGTGCAAATAAGTGGTTGTTGTTACGACGCTTTAGCCAACTTTTGGTAATAGCAATATTTTTAACTGGGCCTTTATTGGGAGAAGGTTACTGGATTGCAAAAGGTAATTTAACTTCGAGTTTAACGTTCGAAATTTTACCATTAACCGATCCATATGTTTTATTACAATCATTTTTTGCCGGACACGAGATTATAAGTCAGGCTCTTATCGGCGCGGTGATTGTAACGGTATTTTATTTTTTCGTTGGTGGCAGAGTTTTTTGTTCATGGGTTTGTCCGGTAAATATTGTTACTGATGCTGCCGATGGATTACGAAGAAGATTTAATATTAAAGGTGGAGCAAGATTCTCACGTAGCTTACGTTACTGGATACTGGGAATGACATTAATAGTTGCAGTAATCACAGGGGGCATTGCCTGGGAATTTATTAACCCTGTTTCAATATTACATCGGTCAATTATTTTTGGATTTGGTTATGCAGGGTTTGTTATTTTAGCCATCTTTATATTTGATCTTTTATTAAGTCGGCAGGGGTGGTGTGGTCATCTTTGTCCAGTAGGTGCATTTTATAGTTTGTTAGGACGCATCAGTTTTGTTCGGGTTAGTGCACCAAATAGAGAAGACTGTGATGATTGTATGGACTGTTTCATAGTCTGCCCTGAGAAACAAGTTATCAAGCCGGCATTAAAAGGCGCTGATAAAGGAATAGGTCCCGTTATTATGGACATGAATTGTACCAACTGTGGTCGCTGTATAGATGTTTGCGCCAAAGATGTTTTTAAGTTTTCAAATCGTTTTAATAATGACACGTTATTGAATGTATCTAAAAAAGAGGAGGTTGCACCATGAAAAGGTCAGCTGTAATGAGTATTGTAATGATGTTGGGTTTTGGCTTATTAGTGAACCAGGCTTGGGCAGAACATGTTGAATCTTTACGTGGAGCCAATCCGATGGATGAGCCGGCGAAAGCACCGCAAGTAATGAAGTGGCAAAATGATCGCGAACCGATTACACGTGATTATATGCAGCAACCACCTTTGATTCCTCATAAGACGAAAGGTTACAGGATAAATATAAAATCCAATAAATGTTTAACTTGTCATAGTTGGGCAAATTATAAAGAAGCCGGTGCAACTAAAATCAGTCAAACGCATTTTAATGATAGAGAAGATAATGTATTAGCGAATATTGCGCCA
>JAUVGM010000126.1 GCA_030593785.1 Gammaproteobacteria bacterium
ACCCGTTACCTCATGCTCAGAATTATATTGGCTATGAAAAACACCATCAGTATATAAACGCCGAGTTTGCCCGGCGGTACGGACTTCATAACGGGTATTATTTATTGTTTTTTGCCACAATATGGCCATATTTTATTACCCCAAAAATTATATAAACCTATTGTTTCAATTTTACACTTTAATATCAATAGCTTAAGTAATAGTATAAAGTTAGCAAAAGAAAAAAGTTTAACTAATCATTGAGCAAACGAAAATTTCTAAAATAATATTATGTTGAATCAAATATCACTTGCCGCCGCCGGATTTTCTATTATTGCGTTAATTTTGCTTATCTTTCAAAAACGCACAGAATCTAAAATTACAAAAAATCTTGCTAATACATTACTGATTATTTTGATTGGTATTCAACTTTTGCAGGCTTTATACATTACAGCTACTCTCAGACTTGCAGACGTTACTGTATTTATTTATTTATTATTTTTAGGTTTTGTTGGACCGCTCTTTTATTTATATAGCCAACATATTTTGAAAACAGATAAAAAATGGTCGAAATATAAAAACTGGCATTTCTTTCCTGTTTTACTCATTGCATTAGTAGGCTTTTTATTCCCGGAGTATTTTAACGTGGCCTATTCCTTTATGTTCTTACTCGGTGGTATGTATATGAGCCGATTGGCCTGGTCTTTATATCAACTACGTATACGACGCACCCTCTTTAAAATGGAGTTTATATTTACGGCTGTTTTTTTAAGTTGGGCTATTGCCGTTGTTCTGGTGGGAATATTGAGTGCACAAGCAATGGATCTTTTAATCCCCATCCAAACCATCATGCTTGCGATGGCCATTACAGCAGCAATTCATATTCAACTGAATTACCCTCACCTCTTAAGTTCACTTGAAGAAATTGCACAGCGCCAATACCAGTCATCAACATTATTAAATGTCGACTGCGATGTAATTAAACAGCGACTAGAAGATTTAATGCACAATAAACATGTTTATCAAGACAGTGAATTATCACTTTTAGCATTAGCCGAAATCCTGGATCTTAAATCGCACCAATTATCCGAACTCATTAACACCCAGCTCGGAATGAGTTTTTCTTCTTATCTACGACAGCAGCGCATAAAAGCAGCTGAAATCTTATTAAAAACGGAACCGGAGGTATCAGTGCTTGCGATTGGATTGAGTGTTGGCTTTAGCTCACAATCGGCCTTTTATTCCGCATTTAAGGAGTTCCACTCCATGGCACCAGGTCAATATCGACAGCAAATACTTACAGAATGATCATTTTGTAACATTCTAAGTGATTGAAAAATAATCAATATTTATTTATCTATTCCTGATTGGGCAATCAGGAAGCCAAACTAACCACAGACTGCTGTAATCCTTATCACTGTATTAATTTATTAATCTAGTGACGAGGAGGAGGTCATGGAACACTTAATTTATCCAAGCGTAAAATTTATTCATATAATTAGTGCGACCTTATTGTTTGGTACCGGTCTTGGTAGTGCCTTTTATATGTTCATGGCATATCGCAGTGGAAATACAAAAGTGATGGCTGCCACTAATCGATTTGTTGTTATCGCCGATTTCATCTTCACAGCCCCCACTGTCATTATTCAATTGGTGACGGGGCTTTATCTCTTAAACTATCTTGGACTTGAGTGGACTTCACCATGGAGTTTATCGGTTCTCGGTTTATATGCTTTTGTTGGTGCATGTTGGCTGCCGGTTGTCTGGTTACAAATCTGGTTACGCAATAGAGCACAGGAACTAGATCATCCAGATGCTCAATATCGATACCGGATGAAAATATGGATGATATTAGGTTTGCTAGCTTTTCCAGCTGTTGTTCTTCTTTATGTTTTTATGATTTACAAACCATTCTGGGGATAAGCTATGAAAATCTTAATCGTAGGTGTAAGTGGTTTTATTGGTCGGTATTTATATGATGCCTTAAGCCAACAGGGACATCATGTAATCGGTAGTAGTCGAAACAAAGTACCAAATATAAAGTGGCAAGAATTGAACTTCAACCAAAGTGTAGAAGATTGGGAAAAACAATTTTATTCTGAATCACAATCAATTGATTTAATGATCAATACAGTGGGGATCTACCAGCAATCAGAATCGCAACAATTTTCACAAGTGCACGACATTGGCCCCAGGAGATTATTCGAGGCATGCAAAAAACATTCAATTAAGGTGATTCAAATATCAGCAATTGGGGCTGAGTCAGAACACCCAGCAGCTGAATTTTTAAACAGTAAACGAAATGCTGACCAGGTTTTACTTGAAGGTGATACCTCCAATGTTGTTTTATATCCTGGTATTGTTTTAGGAGAACAAGGTCGGAGTACGCGTCAATTAAGTTTGTTAGCACGTTTGTTTTGTATGCCACTTGTATTCGGTAGAAATAGAGAACTACCCTTAATCAGCATTCATCAATTAACTCGTCATATTATCGATCTTATTAATAACTGGCCTACGTCGAAAAAAGCTAATGTATTAGTTGCGAAACCAGAAAGCATGGAACATTTATTGAATAATCTTCGCCAATGGATGGGGTTAAGAAAAGGCTATTTTATTTCAATTCCAAAGCAATTAATAAAGTTCGTTTTTTTTATGTTTCCTAAACTATCTGTTGGCGCTTTCAATAAACAAAGTATTGATATGTTATCGGCCTATTCAACAAAAGAAGTGGTCCCTATAACAAATGAAACAGCATCAGAGTCATTATTAAAAAACAATGCAACCGCAGATTTTAACAAATCGATAAAATTAAGAATGATGTTTTATTTAAACTTAATTACATTGAGTATCATTTGGATTGTTTCAGGATTAAGTTCACTAATAAATATAGAACAAAGCCGTGAATTAATAGCATTAACCGGTATTAGTGGTAACGAAGGAGACACGATTATCTTTACTGCCGCCATAGGCGATATATTCCTTGGTGTTTTACTTTGTATTCCACAGTTAAGACGTTGGGTGATCAAAATACAAATTAGTATCATTGTCATTTATAGCCTAATAATCTCTATATTTATCCCCATATTCTGGCTGCATCCCTTTGCACCCATCGTAAAAAGCCTGGCAATGATTGTATTAGCTTTATATCTACTGATTGAAGATAAGGAGTAACGTATGTTTAAAACACTATTAGCTGATCAATGGGATTTATTAAGTCCTGCGGTACAGCAACACTATGGAATTAAAGATGGCGAAGAAATATCTATGCAAGGTGAACTCGCAGTAAAACATGGACGATTCATAAAATTACTCATGCCATTAATTCGTTTAACTGGTGCACTGGTACCGGTTGAAGGAGAGAAATTTAATGTCACTGTTGAGAATAAAAGAATGGGTAACAGCTTTTACTGGCACAGACGTTTTAAAAAAGGCAATAAAGTTTATGAGTTCAAGTCAAAGATGCAACAGTTTAATAACGATATTGTTGAGTTTGTTGGTCTTGGTATAGGCATTAGAATGGGACTCAAAGTAATAGATGGAGGGCTTGTTTATGAAGACAAAGGCTATGTATTAAAATTAGGCTCAATATTGATTCCGGTTCCCTTACGTCTTCTCATCGGAAAGTCATTCATAGAAGAATTTACATCTAAAGATAGTCCTCACGATTTAGAAATGCGATTTGTGGTGAAACATCCCTGGTTTGGATTTGGTTTCAGCTATATGGGTTACTTTAATTTCACAAAATAAATTAATAATAAAAAAATAAAAGGTCGGAGTGATATATTTTTAATCACTCCGACCCCTTTCTCTAAAAAATATGTAAATCAGAACTGATAACCCACATTGATGCCATATAGGTAATAATATTGATTACGGTTATTAATAATTCCCTGATTATCGTTTAAATTTATATTCATTGCTCCCCAATTAAACGACATGTGCATTGTTTCGCTAATACCAAAACGTAATCCTAAATTAGCTCGGGCAATAACACCTATCTCAGAATGCTCAGTCGAACCCGCAAGAAAATCCATCTGGAAGTAATGTGGATTTCTACCTGATGATAAACGCCATCTGAGCAATGGCCCAATCAACCAGTACAAACCTTCCAAACGTAAGGTGCCACTTTCCGCCAGTAAAATATCAGAATGACCAATCTCTGCGCTAAGACCAAATTCAGTTCCACGATTATAAATACCTGTCTTATAGTTAAGACCATGGAAATAGGCATGTTGATCTATATCACTTGAAATTGAACTGGATGAAAAAGACAATTCAGACCAGCGACAAGGATGATACCCCCTCGCTACATCATACAAATATTTGAAGATATAAAAGGTCCAGACCACAAGTAATACTGCACCGACGAAAACAAAAAGCACCGCAGCGCTTTTATCATCACCATTTGAGTGCATCATGTCGCTACTAAAATCAACCATCACCTGTAGTGAACTATTACCGGCTGGTTCAAGCTGACGAAAATTACCATCACCGCAATCATCCCTATTTCGTGATGGCATCTTGTTATGATTTATATCTTCTACTGGTTGACTTACCTGTTGGTTCTGCTCATTGGTTGATAACTGCTGTAGAGGTTCCATATTTGATGTCTGGTAACCTTGCTTTTGTAACTTTTCAGCCAGCGCCGGGTATTCTTCTTCAGATACATGAATAATTTTTGCATCAGGGTACTTTGCCCTTACTGCCGCCTCATCCATGTCGTTTACCGGATTGTAATTACCCGCATAAGCAGGAATGACTGTCATCCATGCCATAACAAAACAAAGTAAGTGACTTATTATTCTTTTCAACATATCTTAAATCCTGCTTGAACTTGCATTCCAGAATAACAAATTAAATGAGTCGGAGTAATTTAATCAGCTGCATTGATGCCAGTAACATCATACCAATGACTAGTCCAACAATAAGATCAGCGAGCAACGTTGGTAGTACCGACATGAAGTGATGAATTGCATCAATGTTATGAACAAACATTCCACCACCAACCAGCAGCATTGCAATGGTGCCAATAATCCCCAACAAGTGAATTACTTTTGGCAACGCGTTGATCAACAGCTCACCCGTAAGATGTGAAGTCCTGGCTATAACGCCTTTCATAAGTTTAGCGCGTTCCATAAGGTGCAAACCGGCATCATCCATACGTACAAGAAGCGCCACAACACCATATACGGCAACGACGGCCAGTAGTGCAATAAGGCTGACGACCATTATTTGAATAGGAATAGATTGACTCATTACTGTATCCAGAGTGATAACAATAATTTCTATAGAGAGGATAAAGTCTGTTCGTATCGCAGCCTTAATTTTAGCCGCCTCCGAATGTAATATCTTTTTCTTATCGGATGATTCACTCGCGGCAGGCTTATTAATGTGAGGGCGTGTAATCCATTCATACACTTTTTCTGTTCCCTCATAACTCAGGTAGGCACCACCCAGTAGCAGGATAGGAACAATCAACCACGAAGCATAAGCACTTAACAAAAACGCAACAGGTAAAATAATAATCTTATTAAGCAACGCTCCCTTGGTGATAGCCCAAATCACCGGCAACTCTCTGGAAGCATGAAAACCCGTCGCCTTCTCCGCGTTAACCGCGAGATCATCCCCTAATAAAGCCGCCGTTTTTTTAGCCGCCACTTTACTCATTACCGCAGCGTCATCAAGCAGCATTGCGACATCATCAAGTAGTGCTAAGAGACCGACAGCCATGGTTTATCCTTTATTGAGGTATAAGTTGTGTATAGCGACTTAAATAATTAAAGGATTGAGTGAATACAATAAATTATTCAGCCCTTTTTTTCGTACAAGTCATAGAGAAATAACCTTATAACCACTGTATCAATTATTGAACACAATAGTATACAAATACTGCATTGTCATTCCTGATTTACATATCTACAATTGCCCTCAAGCTACACAAGCAATTTCATAGCAACGAGGACACAAACGATGGCTAAACAAAAGATATTGATGGTTTTAACTTCACATTCAAAGCTTGGTGACACAGGTGAAAAAACAGGTTTTTGGGTAGAAGAATTTGCAGCACCCTATTACGTATTTTTGGATGCAGGGGCTGACATCACACTGGCGTCACCAGAAGGTGGCCAACCTCCGATTGATCCTAAAAGTGAACAGCCCGACTTTCAGACCGATGCAACACATCGATTTGATGATGATAAGGCCGCGCAAGCCAAGTTAGCGGAGACGGTGAAATTGGATGAGATTAATGCCACTGACTATGATGCCGTATTTTACCCGGGAGGTCATGGACCACTTTGGGATCTGACGGACAACACGACATCAATTACGTTAATAGAAGCATTCTTGAAAGAAGAAAAACCTGTTGCGGCAGTCTGTCATGCATGCGCTGCTTTGTTAAATGTGAATGACAGTGCGGGTGATCCAATTGTTAAAGGTCGCGCAGTAACCGGATTCAGTAACACAGAAGAAGATGCCGTACAGCTAACAAATGTTGTGCCTTTCTTGTTAGAAGATGAGCTGGTTAAGAAAGGCGGTGATTACCAGAAAGTTGATGACTGGAATGTATTAGCGCTGCAAGACGGTTTAGTTATCACGGGTCAAAATCCTGCCAGCTCAGGTGCAGCCGCTGAAAAAGTGATAGCTCACTTAAACAAGTAAGTAAAACGATAGAGCCTCTTCTCATTTGGAGGGGCCTCATCTAACTGCGAGATCATCAAGTAGTGCGAAGAGATCGCTGCCATGGGTTATCCTTTATTGAGATCATTGTTGGATATCATTTCTATTATCTCAAAGATCTCTAACTTCAATTATTCCCAATGAATAGCTACGGGCTTCCTGGTCGAAAGTAAGGTAAAATTATCTTTC
>JAUVGM010000051.1 GCA_030593785.1 Gammaproteobacteria bacterium
CGTATCGAACAACAGGATGCTGATTATTTACCTGAAGTACTTGGTCCAATGTTGCACTGTTATCAAAGTTTAGGTAAACCGGAAGAAATGCTGGTTTACTTGCGTGATATTTTATCTCGTCATGATGCCATTAGTATCATGTTAAATCTTTCGGGTTTATTACAATATTATCAGGATGATGAAACAGCAGAAGCTTTTATAGAAGAGTTTTTGCATCATCGTCCTTCATTACGCGGAATGGATCGCCTGATTGATATTAATATCAAACACGCAAAAGAACCCGTTCAGGAAAAACTACGTATTATAAAATCCGTAACCAGTCAATTATTAGAAGATAAGCCAGTATATAGTTGTCATGTTTGTGGTTTTAGTGGCAAAACATTACATTGGCAATGTCCGGGCTGTAAGCGCTGGGACACAGTTAAACCCATTCAAGGTGTAGAAGGCGAATAAAATGAGTTCATCCCCTATTATCGTTGCATTAGATTTTCCAAATGAAAAAGAAGCGTTAGCACTTGTTGAACAACTGGAACCCGGACGTTGTCGTTTAAAAGTCGGTAAAGAACTTTTTACCCGATCAGGCCCTGAGTTTGTAAAAAAACTTGTTAAACAAAACTTTGATGTTTTTCTGGATCTGAAATTTCATGACATCCCTAATACTGTCGCCCGAGCCTGTCAGGCTGGAGCAGATTTAGGTGTATGGATGATTAACGTTCATGCCATGGGTGGCCGAAAAATGATGGAAGCTGCACGAGATGCCCTACCCGTTAATACTAGTAATCCAAAATTGATTGCGGTGACGGTTTTAACCAGCATGGGTGCAGACGACTTAAAGGAAATTGGTTTAACGAATTCACCCGCAGAACAAGTTAAGCACCTTGCAACACTGACAAATGATTGTGGACTTGATGGTGTCGTTTGTTCTCCCCAGGAAATAGCTTTATTACGGGAAGATTTAGATAGCAGTTTTGAATTAATCACACCTGGCATCCGTCCAGAATGGAGCGTGACGGGTGACCAAAAAAGAATAATGACACCAGCTGAGGCGGTAAAAGCAGGCAGTAATTACCTGGTTATTGGCCGCCCTATTACACAAGCAGAACAACCTATGCAGGCGTTGGAAAAAATAGAAAAAGAACTCAAGCTTTAGGTCAGAATCATAGCGTCCCTCATATGAAATATATTTGGAGGGTATTAATCTGACTGTGCGAATTAATAAAACTATTTCACTCTTAGAAAAAATTCTATTTAAAAACATCAATGGATGTAGAGATACCGCGTCAGACTAAAGTCTGACCTACAAAAGCTCAGAATGTAGGACTAACCTTACAAAATTATCAGCAATATCCTACAAGGAAGTTTCTTTGATTTCAGCTATTATAAAGTTTCTTAAAAAATAGACATGGAGTCTCAATATGAAAATAATACGGATCGTTGTTACCTTTCTTGCTATAACCCTCTCTGCATTTGTATATGCTGAACCCGTTAATATTAATACTGCTGATGCGCAAGCACTGAGTAAAAATATTAAAGGTGTAGGTTTAAAAAAAGCTCAAGCCATTGTTGCTTACCGTGAAAAAAACGGGGCATTTAAAACGGCTGATGATTTAAAGAAAGTAAAAGGTATTGGTGTTAAGTTACTCGAGAAAAACAATGGTACGATTATTGTTGAAAAATAAATAATTGATATTGTGATTATAAAAAGGCATCTTCGGATGCCTTTTTTATTTAACCCCGCTTCTATTATCCTTTGTGGTTGGGCTCGTAGTGCCCCACGTAAGAAATAAATATGGAGGGTATCAGCCCAACGCGGTCTCAAAACATCAGCTCCATTTATATGTATCAGTTCCAATTATATTAATTATAAAATTGATTGAAAGAAGAAAAATATTAATAATCTAGCACCGCGTCGGCTTGAAAGCCGACCTACAGTAAGATCTTGTTTATCAATTAGTTAGTCTCATGCTAAACTAGCTTTATTAATGACAACAGGTTCTTCACTCAGATGACAAAAATAAGAAAAGCAGTTTTCCCTGTAGCAGGTTTAGGCACACGTTTCTTACCAGCAACAAAAGCCAGCCCAAAAGAAATGTTACCCGTTGTAGACAAGCCCTTAATTCAATATGCGGTTGAAGAAGCTGTTGAAGCAGGAATTGAAGATCTTATTTTTGTCACCGGACGCAATAAACGTTCTATCCCCGATCATTTTGATAAAGCCTATGAACTTGAAGCTGAACTCGAAGCTAAGGGTAAAGACAAACTCTTACGACTTATTAAAAATATCGTCCCGCCACACGTTACATGCATCTATTTACGTCAATCAGAAGCATTAGGCTTAGGCCATGCTGTGTTATGTGCTAAACCTGTTGTTGGTGATGAACCTTTCTCAGTCATCCTTGCTGATGATTTAATCGACAATGAGTCTAATGGCTGTGTTAAGCAAATGGTTGAATCATACGAACAACATAACGCAAGTATTTTAGCGGTTCAACAAGTCGAAAAAGATGAAACGGATAAATATGGTATTGTGAGCCTGGAAAATGGTGCCAACAACGAAGGCTTTATAACCGGTATCATTGAAAAACCGGCACCTGCTAATGCGCCATCAACCTTAGCTGTAGTCGGACGTTATATTCTAAACCCACGTATTTTTCATTTCCTGGAAAAAACACAAAAAGGTGCCGGTAATGAAATTCAATTAACTGACGCGATTGCTGATTTATTAACTGAGGAAAAAGTATTTGCTTATCCGTTTGAAGGTATACGTTATGACTGTGGCAGTAAATTAGGTTATTTGCAGGCAAATGTCGAATTAGGAATGAAGCACCCTGAAATTGGTGCAGAGTTTACTCGATACCTAAGGACTTTAAACTCTAATCTACTTTGACATGTAGGTTGGATCAAGGAGTAAAACGACGGATCCAACTTTTATTGTTTATGGTGGATCCGCTTCGCTTGATCCCCCCTACTAGTGCACATTCCGAATGTTTATTTTTCAGATAATGTTCACCTTTTTTGCATTACCTCAAATTCTCCAAGACGATTCATAGCGAAGGCAAGTTCAAAAGTTCTGAATAATGCAAAATGTCCAGAAATTTTATCGCTGATGATATCCAGCCCATTTTCTTCAATATCAGAGATGACATGTTCTATCACTTCGCGCAACGTACTTTTGTCATTCATATATTTTTTTGCATATTCAATGGCGTAGCCTAACGCTTTAGTTTGTGATAACTCCATCAATTGCTCTACATCGGTAAGGTCAATAACATTTCCACCAAAATAGAGACGATGCACTTCTTTTGCATAGATAGAAAATTTCCCGTGCTCGTTAACGGCAACAATACTATTAGCTAAGGGAATACGTTCATGAATATGAATAGGGATATCTTCGCTTTCAACCAAACGTTTTATTGGTGAATCAGCAGCAATTTGATGCGCCCTGTCAGTCATATCGAATGGCTGGTAATTAATCATTTGAATAACCTGATCAGAAACATCAAAATAATCACCGACCCCACCTAAAACTAAAATCGTCGAAATATCTTTTTCCAGGTAAAGTTGCTTTACCTTATCTATAAAGGTCGTTATAGGTTCATCTTCTTTATTAACCAACTGCTGCATTTTACTATCGCGGATCATAAAATTAGTCGCACAGGTGTCTTCATCCATTAATAGAATTTCTGCACCGACTTCTATAGCTTCTACAATGTTAACGGCTTGCGATGTGCTACCACTGGCATTTGCGGTAGAAAAAGATGTTGTATCCTGATCGAATGGAAGATTGTTAATAAACGGCGATATATCTGTCTTAACAACTCGCCGACCACTATAAGCTCTTACTTTTGCAGTTTGATTACTCGAAACACAATACTCTCGACCATCACCCGGAATATGGTTATAAATACCAGACTCTAAAGTATGCAGTAATGTTGATTTGCCATGATAGCCTCCACCTGCAATTAAGGTAATACCTTTTTTAATAGCCATCCCTTTTATACACTCTGCATGAGGTAGTTCTATCTCCATACTTAAACTTTCTGGTGCCGTAAAAGGTATAGTCGCATGTACATCAGACATCGGCTTATCAGTGCTACCACTTTCCCGTGGTAAAATAGAATCATTAGCAATAAATGCAATTAAGCCCAGAGAATCAAGTTTGTTGCGAAGATAATCTGCATCTTCTGCCGTCTCAATGTGTTTTTGCAGAGCAACAAAATCAATGTTCTTTTTTAACAAAGAGGCTTCAACAATTTCAGGAAGTTCTTTTAAAAGCATGTGCTCAGCTATATCCGCAGTAGCTATCCGACCTTCTGCGGGAAGCCCGATAAAACAACGTACTTCAATAAGATCATCACTAATAACTACATTATTTCGTTCTAAAATTGCCTGTCCAGGTTGATTAAGAGTAATAAGACCGCTAAAACCTGTACCACGAATTCCTTTAGAAATTCTTTCACTGGCATTATAAAAAACTCTTGCAAGATAATCTGCAAAGGCAATTCGCTGTACTTTTGAATCAATTTTATAATTAATAATGCGCTCATCACTACGTTGAACTTGTAGTCGATAAATACCTGTGTGTGGAGGAGCATAAGGATCTTTAGGGATTTGCTGAACAATTAATTTAAACAAAGAAAAATCGTAACAGCCTAACAATGATTGATAGTTAGCATAATCCTGCTTATCAATAGCTGCCAGTTTTTGTTTGAGAGTATCTTTATTTAACATTCAGGTTATCTATATAGTCTCCGTCTATATAGACTATAGTAGATAAAACAGATTAAAACTAATGTTCACCTTTAGTACGCAACAAACCCGCTAAACGGTTTCCTTGTTTTTGTGGGCCACCACGAGGGAAAATTCTGTGTAAATATTTACTGTTACCGCGTTCTTCCCCCCATTCCTTTTTAAAATATTTAACCATTTTACGTACTTCTGCCTGAGCTCCATGGAGTTCATAGAAATCGCGTAAAAATCGAACCACATCCCAATGCTCTTCGGTTAATTCTAAACCTTCAGCTTCTGCCTGAGCGACTACGAAGCCTTCAGTCCATTGATCGCGATTTACAATATAGCCTTCTCCGCAGGTTTGAATTCCTTTATCATCTACCATTACGGTTTTAATTTTCATATTTGGATACATAATATTCTCTTAACAATTTATTTGTAGGTTGGCTCAAGCGCAGCGGAGCCAACATGATTTTGTTGGTTCCGTCGCTTTGCTCCTTGAACCAACCTACGACTTAATAATGATCTGGCAGCACACCAACTTGATGCATATTAACCAAGCCAGTTTCACGGGCATGTTCTTCAAAACCTTTATTACGCCAGAAGAATGCACCAGGCATGGTGGTGGGTATAACCAACACATAAAATAATGCACGACCTATAACGGCACTTGTTATTAGCGAAGCAATCAATAGTGAGCCCATGACTGCGCCTGTAGCACCTGTTAAACCGAAAAGAATAGTTGCCATTAATGCTGCAATGTTTATCACTAATAGAACATTACGTAACAGGTAAGATTTACCATAGCGTGTTGTTTGCTCATAATGAGACGCGACACCTTCATCTTTGCTTTTCTTCAAATCACGTGCATGTGCAATCAAACCAACAGCTTCAAGCACTAAACCAATTAAAGCAACTATTGCTACTTGATGAATAAGTGAGCTTTCTAATGTTGCTGTTGTAATACTTGCAACAAACGCAATACTCGTCGCACCAAAGACCAACGCGGTTGCAACAAAACTGCTCGCGGTTTGCCAATGGTTCCAATAAGGTCTTGCAGGTATCAAGTAAAGTTTAATCATGTAATACAAACCAACAACAGCACCAAGAACTGCAGCAACAGCTGAAGCAGCGATTAATACTTCTATAATGTTTACATTAAGAACATCAATATTATTAAATAGGCCAAACATGTCGAGCGACTTAAATAAACCATAGCCTGCAAAGCCCATAAAAAATAAAGTGACCCCTGCTATTTCTCGACTAAGCGGAGATAAACGCCAGTTATTCATGCCACGATAAAAACGAAGTGGTTTACCTAAATGTAAATTTAGCTTGATCATGCCGAACGTTAAAACAGCAAATAAGCTTGCAATAACCGGAAGAAATGAATTTGTAAAACTGTTAGTGATACTTCCTGCACCTATATCAGCACCAAACATTAATAACAAAAATGCACCAATCACAGATTGTGATGTTAAGGTGAAAATAATGTGTGCATTCTCATGAGAAGATAGTAGTTTTTTCAGATTCCATTCCCGTTTAGTGCTGTTCTTGGGATCTAACTCAGGTTGAAAATTTCCATTACTATCATTGCAATGATATTTCACTGCGGTGCTATCTACTCGTACCATATCTCGCTGACTAGTACGCGTTTGTTGAAAACGAATATTAGGATGAGTTATATCAGTGCGAGGGAAACCGGGAATCTCGGTCTTGGCCTGAGTCCTGCCTTCGGGAATATTTTCAATGACACCAAAGTCCAGCGCTTTACCTAAACAAGCGGAGACACAAGCGGGCTTTAACCCAACTTCAAGACGATCAACACACATATTGCATTTACTTACCGTGCCCTGGATTGGATCAAGCTGTGGCGCATTATATGGACAAACCCATGTGCAATAACCACAACCAAAACAGATATCCGGATCCTGCAGTACCGCACCATACTCGGCAAATTTTGTATAGGCACGCGTTGGACAACCTTTTAAACAAACCGGGTTGTCACAGTGATTACAAGCCATGGAAATATTCAGACGTTGATACGCTGGATAAGTACCACCTTCAATAAAGCCTACTGAACGGAAAGCGATATGTGCAGGGTTATCATTTTTTTCACTACAGGCGGCTTCGCAAGCGTGACAAGCAATACAATTATCGGCGTTAAAATAAAAACCATGTTGTTTATAACGATTGGGGTTTTCACCAACAGCATCATCACCATTTATTTTCAGGCTCTTGCCATGTAATTTATCGCCTTCCGTTACGGTATCGATTGGATGATCGTAACAGTTGTGAGTCTTACTCGTTGGATCATTTAATAGAGCGTAGTCGGGTTCATTGTCGCGTACTTCAAACATAGTGTGTCCTTAAAACTTGCGCATTTCCATACTTAAACGTGCTGCTTCTTGTTGATCAACAATGTTTTCAATTCGTACCGCTGACTGTTTATAAGCCGGCTGACGTGAATGAGGATCAAGAAGACCTAGCGTCAATCGGTTAGCGCAGTCATGAAAATGAAACGGCAAAAAGATCATATTGATTGGTACACGTTGCGTGGGTTGCACCATGACCACCGCATCTGAACGACGTGATACCAGGCGCACGTAATCACCACGCTGAATACCCAACTCTGCTGATAAATCCGGATTGATCTCTATAAATGGAATAGGACTGTACTTATTGTTATTACCGATCTTGCCGGTCTTGGTACGACCATGCCAATGTTCAATTAAGCGTCCGGTATTTAGCCAGATAGGAAACTTATCATCCGGCACTTCATTGTTATCGATAAAAGGTAACGGTATAAGTTTGGCCTTACCATCGGGATAACTAAAGGTACCATCCTGAGTGTAAAGACGCTTACCCCCACTCGGTGGTGTTTCACCTTGTTGCAATTGTTTTTCTGTATAAGGCCACTGAACACCACGTTGTTTTTCAATAAGCTCGTGACTCATACCTGAGATATCGGCCAAACGTCCTTTAGATATTTCAGCCATTTCCAAAAATATATCAGGTGCATTTTCCTTAAAAGATACATTGCCATTAGTATTAAAGCGTTCAGCCATGCGGTTAAAAATCCATAGATCAGGTTTAGCTTCTCCTGGTGGTTTCATAATCGGCTTAACTAAATTAATACGTCGCTCGGTGTTGGTCATTACACCTTCTTTTTCTGCCCAGGTACCGGCGGGTAAATAAACATGAGCATACTGCGCACTTTCAGTATCTTCATAACAATCTTGTACGGCGCAAAACTCAAGCTTCTCCATTGCCTTACGTACCCGTGCACTATTCGGTAAAGATGTTAAAGGATTAGTTGCAATTAACCACAGTCCTTTAATCTGGCCTGTTTCAATAGCGTGATAAATATCAGTTTGAAACATGCCGCGTTTCTTTGGAAAAAATTCAGGATCGATATTCCAGAATTTTGCGATCTCTTCTCGGTGTTCTGGCACTTCTAATTGACGATAATTAGGTAACCCAGAACAAGAAGACCATTCGCGCGTACCCATGGCATTACACTGGCCAGTAATTGAAAGACTGGTACCACCCGGCTTACCAATGTTACCCGTGAGTAACGCCAAATTATTAATACCAACAACTCCATCAGAACCATGAGTAGATTGATTAATGCCCATAGTCCAAATTTGCATTGCAGCACCTGCATTAGCAAGTGTTCTAGCAACGCTACGAATAGTATCTTCGTCTATACCACAAATCTTCGATGCCATGACCGGATCGTATTTTTCAACCTCGGCACGGATTTCGTCTATTCCAACTGTATTAGCTTCAATGTAAGCCTTATCTTCGAGTCCTTCTTTCAGGATCACATGCATTAACGCATTTTGTAATACGACATCTGTTCCCGGCGTAATGGGTAAATGTATATCCGCATTCTGCGCCAACATGGTTACTCGTGGATCAACCACGATCAAAGTAAAACCGCGCTTCTCTTGCGCTTCTTTCATACGCCAGTAAATTATTGGATGTTGTTCTGGAAGATTAGAACCCCAGGCGATTAAACAATCAGTGTTATCAAAATCATCATAGCAACCAGGAGGACCATCGGAACCGAAAGACCTCTTGTAGCCAGACACTGCCGAAGCCATACACAAGGTTGTATTGCCATCGTAATTATTAGTACCGATCAATCCTCGCGTCAGCTTACCTAACGTGTAAAATTCTTCAGTCAACATTTGTCCGGTAGAAATTACGGCGAAAGAATCGCGGCCGTGTTTTTCCTGAATGCGTACAATCTCATCATGCACTTTATCCAGAGCATTATCCCAGTTAGTCGTTTGCCATGGCTGATGCCATTGCTCGCGAATCTTGGGTTGCAACCCACGTCCGTCAGAATCAAATAGCTCATGTTCGAAGATGCCTTTTAAGCAGAGCTTGCCGCGATTAACATCAGCATCAGCCACACCACGAGAGGACACTGCCTTGCCTTCGGTATTCAAACCAACTTCTATAGAACAGCCAGTGGAGCAATAACCACACGCGGCATACTTCCATTCGACTACACCTTTATCGGCGATCTTAATGGGATTTTTTTTCTTACGACCGAACAGCATTTCTTTATTCCTATTTTGTCAGACTGAAGTCTGACCTACAATTGTCGGCCTGAAGACCGACCTACATTTTAGATTTTTGTAGGTCGGCTCTTATTTAGATCATGGCCCAACAATATTATTTGTTAGGACAACCTTCATTCGGCGTCAGAGATAACATGATTTTTTTGCCTTCCATTTTGATAGGAAAACTTGCTGCACAACCTTCATCCGGTGCGATAGCAATACCGTTATCAAGACCAATCTTCCAGTCATGCATTGGACAAGCAACACGGTCGCCGTGAACAATGCCCTGAGATAATTGACCACCTTTGTGTGGGCACTTATCGCGTAATGCAAAAACTTTATCTTCTGCTGTTCTGAATACTGCAATATCCCCTTCTGCACGGCTTACAACACGCGCGCCTAATTTAGGTATATCGTTTAATGTTCCAACTTCAATCCAGTCACTCATAATGCTTACCTTTTTAAAATGTAGGTCAGACTTCAGTCTGACGCAGCTGCTGGACTCTTAGTGCCCCTCTTACAAAATCTTTAATTAGAGGGTAAAAGTCCAACCTACAATATAATTTAATTAGCCAATCACTTTAATTGGAGTAAATTCATGTGCTTCTGCACCTTTCGCACGTTCTTCCCAAGGATCATCCTGCATAAAGGTTTGCGAGAAGTTAAAACGTTCTGCTAGTTCTTTACGTTTTGCCTCGTCATCAACTAATGCTTCCTTGATATGAGCTAAACCTACACGTTCAATCCATGGCGCAGTACGTTCAAGGTAATG
>JAUVGM010000110.1 GCA_030593785.1 Gammaproteobacteria bacterium
ATTAATGCTGAATAATTATAACGATATGGCATTAGATGCAGCGAAAAATTTTCTTGAAATTCTTGAAGAACCCATCAAGCTTTCAAAAGAGTCTATTTCTGTTACTGCTAAAGTGGGAATAACGATATATCCAGAGCATGGTGATGATGTTCAAATATTACTCAAGCATATGGATGCGTCAATTATCGCTGCTAAACGTAATAATGAATCTATTCATGTTTATGAAGCTGAAAAAGATGATACCTCTGGACGTCTTGCTCTTGTTCAGAAAATTAAAAGTGCTATTGAACAATCTGAATTTGAACTTTATTACCAGCCAAAAATTGAACTTGTCAGTGGTACTCTCATCGGTGTTGAGGCCTTGGCACGCTGGCCGGATAAAAATGAAGGTTATGTCCCAACTGAAATGTTTATTTCAGTAATGGAGCAAACCGGGTTAATTAATGAGTTTAGTTATTGGGCTCTTGATTCGGCTATGCAACAGAGGGGGCTCTGGTTGAAACAAGGTCATGATTTAAAAGTATCCGTGAATATTCCGGTTACGATGGTTCTTGAAAATGGTTTTGTTGCACGAATGCGTCACCTGATTAAACAACATGATAATGTTGGTGGAATTATTCTTGAAATAACAGAAAACATTTTCTTCTCTGATTATGACCGATTAAGTCGCTTAATGAACAATCTGCAAGATATGGGTTTGTTATTTTCAATTGATGATTTTGGTACGGGGCATTCATCTTTAAGCCGTTTACGGCAGCTACCGGTAAGTGAGTTAAAAATTGATAAGTCCTTCGTCATTGATATGATAGGAAATAAAGATGATGAAGTTATTGTAAAATCCACCATCGAATTGGCACATAGCCTCGGAATACAAGTTTGTGCAGAAGGTGTAGAAACTGCGGAGGTCATGCAGCGGCTTTATCAATGGCGTTGTGACATTATTCAGGGTTATCACATCAGCAAAGCCATTCCAGCTTTAGAAATTACTCATTTCATAAAAAATTCCCGTTGGAACGTTGATGAAGCTGCAAATGATTCTGATAGCATTCGCTCATAAAAATGACTTATTTTTCTTAATGCGTTAAAGAATTCTCATGAGTAACCGACATAGTAAGGTAACTTTTATATAAACTTGCTTTATAATCGTTTCAAATTAATGTGTTGGAGTACTGTTTTAGATGGATTCACCCGTAATTCTCGTTGTTGATGATGAACCCTTAAATCTCGATATTATTGAGGAGTTTCTCACCGGCAAAGGGCAGCCTTATATTGTCGAAACTGCCAGTGATGGCATTGAAGCGATGGAAAAGCTGGAGGCAAACTCTGCTAAATATGATGTCGTTTTACTCGATCGTATGATGCCAAGAATGTCCGGTATGGAAGTGCTGGAAAAAATGTCGGCACACCCTGAACTAAAATATATCCCTGTTATTCTGCAAACAGCAAAAGTAAGTAAAGAAGATATTCTTGAAGGTTTAAAAGCGGGTGCCTATTATTACCTGACTAAGCCATTTACCAGCGATATTCTCCATTCGGTCGTTAAAACAGCAGTAAAAGATCGCGGTTACAACAAAGCACTGCTTGCAAGTCTTAATGTTACAAAATCTTCTGTAAAATTATTAAAAAATGCACATTTTGAATTTCGTAGTTTAGATGATGTACGTGCAGTTTCATCATTGATCGCCTGTGCTTGTGACGAACCGGAAAAAATCGCCATGGGTCTGAGCGAACTTATGATCAATGCTATTGAACATGGAAACTTGCATATTGGTTATGAAGAAAAGTCTACATTACGTAAAGCAGATAAATGGGAATCAGAAATAGCCAGTCGGCTCGAGTTACCTGAATACAAGGAAAAATTTGCTTCTGTTGATATTCTCAATGATTCAGGCGGTGTGAAATACACCATAACGGATCAGGGCACGGGCTTTGAATGGGATGAATTCATGGAGTTTGATACTGCTCGTGTAATGGATAACCACGGTCGAGGCATTGCCATGGCAAATAAGCTTTATTTTTCGAAACTTGAATATCAGGGTAACGGTAATACCGTTGTTGTGATGGTAGAAAAGCAATATGGGGAAAAGCATTGAGCTTTTAGGTAATATTGGATTGCACTTCATAGTTATAGTGTTATAATCCGATCCGTACAGAATGAATTATTAAAGTGGGCCTTGAGCCCACTTTTTGTTTTCTAAAAAGGAAGAAATAGGCGGAATGTCGAACAGTCGTCAGGACAAGTTAACAGAATTACTTAGACCTTCAGTTGAGGGTTTAGGATATGAGTTAGTCGGAATAGAACACTTACCGATGGGAAAACATACCGTTTTAAGAATCTATATTGATTCATCAGATGGAATTACCGTGAATGATTGTTCGCAGGTAAGTCATCAGGTGAGCGGGGTACTTGAAGTAGAAGAGCCGATTAAAGGTCAGTTTACATTAGAGGTTTCTTCCCCCGGTATTGATCGACCATTGTTCACTTTTGAACAATTTAAGCAGTTCGTGGGCAGCAAAGTAAAAATTAAGCTATACCATGCAATTGAAGACAAACGGAAAATAACGGGCTTGATTGAAAGCATTGAAGGCGAAGATATCAACGTTAAAGACGCTGATTCGGATACGGTTTTTCAATTACACATCGATGATATTGATAAAGCCAATATTATTAGTGATATTTAGAAAGTTTTTATATTTAGAATGATTAATCCGCGACACAAGAGTGTGTCGTTTTTGATAGAGGCATCAGGATAATGAACAAAGAGATTTTAATGGTCGTTGACGCGGTATCCAATGAGAAAGGCGTGGGTAAAGAAGTCATTTTTGAAGCGATTGAAATTGCATTAGCGACAGCAACAAAAAAACGTTACAACAATGATGTTGATATCCGTGTTGCGATAAATCCTGAAGATGGTAGTTACGATACATTCCGTCGTTGGGAAGTTGTTGCTGATGACGCAATGGATATGCCTGAACGTCAAACAACATTAAGTGCCGCACAATACGAAGATGAAGAAGTTCAAGAAGGTGACTTCACTGAAGAACAAGTTGATTCAATTGAATTTGGTCGTATTGCTGCGCAAACAGCAAAACAAGTTATTGTTCAAAAAGTAAGAGAAGCTGAACGTGCCATGGTTGCTGAAGCTTTCCAGGAGCAAATCGGCCAACTTGTTATGGGTGTGGTGAAACGTGTTGAGCGTGGTAACGTTTTTCTTGATCTTGGAAGTAATGCCGATGCAATTATACCAAGAGAAGATATGATTCCACGCGAGTCAGTACGTCCAGGTGATCGTATTCGTGGTTTATTAAAAGAAATTCGTACGGAAGTACGTGGTCCTCAATTATTTGTGAGTCGTACCGTCCCTGAATTTCTTGTTGAACTCTTTAAAATTGAAGTACCTGAAGTAGGTGAAGAACTGATTGATATTATTGGTGCTTCACGTGATCCGGGTTCACGTGCAAAAATTGCTGTTAAAAGCAACGATCCACGTATTGATCCTGTAGGTGCATGTGTAGGTATGCGTGGTTCACGTGTGCAAGCAGTATCAAATGAATTATCCGGTGAACGTGTTGATATCGTTTTATGGGATGACAATGCTGCACAATTTGTTATTAACTCAATGTCTCCTGCAGAAGTTGAGTCAATTGTTGTTGATGAAGATTCTGAAGTCATGGATATCGCAGTAGCTGAAGATCAACTTTCACAAGCGATTGGTCGTGGTGGCCAAAATGTTAAACTTGCCAGTGAGCTGACAGGTTGGACATTAAACGTCATGTCAGAAGCGCAAGCGGATGAAAAGAGCGATGAAGAAGCAGCTAAGTCTCAAAAAGTCTTTATGGATTTATTAGATGTTGATGAAGAAGTTGCAGTTATCTTAGTACAAGAAGGCTTCACATCAATAGATGAAGTAGCTTACGTTCCAATGAGCGAAATGCAACAAATTGAAGAATTTGATGATGACATGATAGAAGAGTTACGTGGTCGCGCAAAAGATGTTTTATTAACGCGCGCAATCAGTTCTGAAGAAGATTTAACAGCAGTTGAGCCAGCAAAAGATTTATTAGAAATGGATGGTATGGATTCTGATTTAGCTTATCACATGGCTGCAATTGGAATTATTACTATGGAAGATTTAGCAGAGCAATCTATCGATGAGCTTATGGTCATTGATGATATGGACGAAGAGAAAGCGGGTGCGTTGATTATGACAGCACGTGCACCTTGGTTCGCAGAAGAAGATAACGGTTAATTACAGTAACTAATAGGTTACTGAGGGTAGGAGTATAAGAATGGCAGATGTTAGTGTTACACAATTTGCTGACGTAGTAGGCATTTCCGTTGATCGGTTGCTCGAACAGTTAAAAGAAGCAGGCGTAAATGCGAGCAATGCAGATGCGACTATAACTGATGAAGAAAAAATGACGCTGTTAAGCTTTTTAAAAGCTAAGCATGAGTCAACTGGTACATCATCTGAACCAAAGAAGATTACTTTAAATCGTAAGTCGACCAGTGAACTTAAGGTTACTGGCACGCATGGTAAAGGTAAATCCGTTACGGTTGAAGTACGTAAAAAACGCACTTACGTTAAGCGTAGTGTTATTCAGGAAGAAGAAGAAGCGAAAGCGGCAGAAGAAAAAGCGAAACGTGAAGTAATTGAAGCTGAAAAACAAGCAATAGTAGATGAAGAACAACGTCAGGTCGATGAAGTAAAAGCAAAGCGTCAAGCAGTTATTGATGAAGAAGAACGTGTAAAAGCTGCAGAAGCGGAAGAAAAAACGCGTATAGCAGCTGAAGAACAAGCACGTAAAGATGCCGAAGAACAAGCGAAAAAGCAGGCTGCAGCGCCTACGTCTGATAAAGACAAACGCGCTAAAGGTAAAAAATCAGATAAAACCGATACTCGCTATGGCCGTAAAGAAATCCATTTGAAAGCAGGCAATGCTGGCGGACGTAAGAAGAAACCAAAGCGTCGTCGTGGCGGTGTAGTTGAAACATCTGATGAACATGGTTTCCAAAAACCAACAGCTGCTATTGTTCACGAAGTTGCAATCCCTGAGACAATTACTGTAGCAGAGCTTGCTTTACGTATGAGCGTTAAATCTAACGAAGTGATTAAGGTACTGATGAATTTAGGTTCAATGGTTACCATTAACCAGGTATTGGATCAGGAAACATCTGCTTTGGTCGTTGAAGAAATGGGTCATACATACAAACTCATTAATGACGATGCAATCGAAGAAACATTACAAGAGTCTGTTGAACATCTTGATGAAGAAACACGTGCTCCTGTCGTCACCATTATGGGTCACGTCGATCATGGTAAAACATCATTACTGGATTACATTCGTAAAGAAAAAGTAGCATCAGGTGAAGCAGGTGGTATCACGCAGCACATTGGTGCTTACCATGTAGAAACTGAAAGTGGTCATATCACGTTCTTAGATACACCGGGACATGAAGCCTTTACTGCAATGCGTGCTCGTGGTGCAGGCGTAACCGATATTGTTATTGTTGTTGTTGCTGCAGATGATGGTGTGATGCCACAAACGCGTGAAGCAATTAAACATGCGAAAGCCGGTGACGTGCCAGTCATTATCGCAATCAATAAAATTGATAAAGAAGGCGCTGATCCAGATCGTGTTAAAAACGAACTTTCTCAAGAAGGCGTTATTGCTGAAGATTGGGGTGGCGATACTATTTTTGTTAATGTCTCTGCTCACACTGGCGAAGGTGTTGATAGCTTGCTTGAATCTGTATTGTTAACAGCAGAAGTTCTTGAACTTAAAGCAGTTAAAGATGCGCCTGCAAAAGGCGCTGTTATTGAATCACGCTTAGATAAAGGTCGTGGTCCAATTGCAACAGTATTAATTGAACAAGGTACTTTGAGAAAAGGCGATATTTTATTAGCCGGTCTTGAATTTGGTCGTGTTCGTTCATTAATGAATGAGCATGGTGAACAGTTAACAGAAGCTGGACCAGCAATTCCAGTTCAAGTATTAGGTTTATCAGGCACACCTGGTGCAGGTGATGAAGCAACCGTTGTAGAAAATGAACGTAAAGCACGTGAAGTTGCAACACATCGTCAAGCTAAGAGTCGTGATGCGAAGTTAGCACGTCAACAAGCCGCTAAACTTGAAAATATGTTTAACCAAATGGAAGAAGGTGAAGTTAGTACTGTTAATGTGGTATTAAAAGCCGATGTTAAAGGTTCAGCTGAAGCCATTGTTGATTCATTACATAAACTCTCAACCGACGAAGTTAAAGTCGCTATCGTTGCGAGTGGTGTTGGTGGTATTACAGAATCAGATGCCAACCTTGCGATGGCATCAAATGCAATTTTAATTGGTTTTAATGTTCGTGCCGATGCGGTGGCGAAACGTTTAATCAATGAAGAAAGCATTAACCTGCATTATTACAGCGTTATCTACGATTTAATCGATGAAGTGAAAGCTGCCATGAGTGGTAAGTTAGCACCAGAATTCAAAGAAGAAATTGTTGGTCTTGCAGAAGTACGTGATGTGTTCAAATCACCAAAGATTGGTGCAATTGCCGGTTGTATGGTTACTGAAGGTACGGTTAAACGAAGTAACCCGATTCGTGTATTACGTGACAACGTGGTTATCTATGAAGGTGAACTTGAGTCATTACGTCGCTTTAAAGACGATGTTCAGGAAGTTAAGTCAGGTACAGAATGTGGTATCGGCGTTAAGAACTACAATGATGTTAAACCTGGAGATCAAATTGAGGTTTATGAAAGGGTTGAGGTTGCACGTACTTTGTAGGTCAGAATTTATTCTGATGCGGTGTACGTCATTAATGTGATGTTATTCGTTTTTATGAATACACTGAGCACCGCATGTCAGACGGAAGTCTGACCTACAATTTAGCTAATTATTACCTTTGTAGGTCGGCTTTTAAGCCGACGCGGTGCTCGTTATTACGATGATGTGAATTCGTTTTAACCAAAATATTGAACATTCGCGTCGGCCTAAAGAGCCGACCTACATTGCAACCATCAAATTCTATTTTATAAACAAAACGATTAACTATTATGCCTAAAGATTTCAGTCGCACACGCCGAGTTGGTGAACAAATTCAACGTGAAATGGCGCAGCTTGTTCAACAGGAAATCAAAGATCCTCGTCTTGGTTTGGTGACTATTTCTGCGGTGAAGTTAAGTAAAGACATGTCGCACGCGAATATTTTTTTTACCACGTTAGATGAAGAACATCCCATTGAAGAGACGTTAAAGATTTTAGATGGTGCAGCGGGTTTCCTGCGTCATGAATTGGCTAAGCGTATGCAATTACGTATCGTTCCTCATATTCATTTTAAATACGATGAATCGATTTCTTACGGTAATG
>JAUVGM010000038.1 GCA_030593785.1 Gammaproteobacteria bacterium
GCCATTCAAAAGTTACCGCGATTTATGTTGAAGGCAAAGAAGTTGATCAGATTGAAAAAAATCAAACCGCAATGTTAGTGTTAGAGCAAACACCTTTTTATGCAGAGTCAGGTGGGCAGATGGGTGATAGTGGTTTGTTAACTTCTGGAAAAACAGAATTTGAAGTAATAGATACACAAAAGCAGGGTGTTGCCGTTATTGGTCATTATGGTGAAGTATTACAAGGTTCTTTGAAAGTTGGTGATGCCGTTAATACTCAAGTTAATATTGAACGACGTCAGGCAATTATTGCCAATCATTCAGCGACGCACTTACTTCACGCTGCTTTACGCAAAGTTTTAGGTGAGCATGTCACACAAAAAGGGTCTCAAGTTCAAGCTGAGCGTTTACGTTTTGATTTTTCACAACCTGAACAGGTTAGCGCAGAGCAATTAAAAGAAGTTGAATATTTGGTTAACCAACATATACGTTTAAACCATCTTGTTGACACCAATATTATGACACCGGATGAAGCGAAAGCCAGTGGTGCAATGGCTTTGTTTGGTGAGAAGTATGGTGATGAAGTTCGTGTACTCAGTATGAGTGACTTCTCCGTTGAACTTTGTGGTGGGACTCACGTTTCGCATACGGGTGATATTGGTTTATTTAAAATTATTAGTGAAAGTGGTGTAGCTGCTGGAGTGCGTCGTATTGAAGCAGTTACAGCAGAACATGCTTTGGACTGGTCTGATAAAGGTGAAAATCAGCTAGCAAAAATAGCTGCAATGTTAAAAGGTAACCGTGATGATATATCGAGCCGCGTTAGCCAGTTGATGGATAAGAATCGTAGTTTAGAAAAAGAACTTGCACAAATCAAAGGTAAACTAGCGAGTAGTCAGGGTTCTGATTTATCTTCACAAGCAGTTGAAGTAAACGGCATTAAAGTTTTGGCAGCCAATCTTGAAGGTGCGGATGTAAAAACGTTGCGTGATACTTTGGATCAGTTAAAAAATAAACTTGGAACATCAGCAATTGTTCTTGCGGCTGTTGATGGTAAAAAAATTAGTATAGTTGCAGGTGTCAGTAAAGATGCAACGAATAAAATCAAAGCCGGTGATTTGGTGAATTCTGTTGCCAGCCAGGTGGGTGGCAAGGGCGGTGGCCGACCAGACATGGCTCAAGCGGGTGGAGATCAACCTGAAAATTTATCAGCTGCATTAAAAGGCGTTGCTGATTGGGTGCAGGAACATACTGCTTAAGTTTTTCTATCATAAGTTAAGGGTTTCCCCTTAACTTATATTTATTTGTTTCCACAAAGAAATACTTAAATAATAATGATTTTCATTTAGTCTTTTTTCATACTAATATAATCCTTTTCAAACGTGCCTTTTGCACGATGGCCTGATTAGTCTATGTTTTTCAAGGCTTTCTCTTTAAATTTGTGACGAATTAGTGTTTAATTTGCGTCCTTTTTGCGTGGGTAAATCATGGCTTTAATCGTTCAAAAATATGGTGGCACTTCAGTCGGCTCGGTTGAAAAAATCGAAAATGTCGCTGAACGTCTGATCGCCGCGAAAAAAGCGGGCCATGATGTGGTTGTAGCTGTTTCGGCTATGAGCGGAGAAACCAATCGTTTAGTTGAAATGGCTCAGCAAATTTCTGCTAAACCTGATCCACGTGAATATGATGTTTTAGTTTCAACTGGTGAACAGGTCACTATTGCTTTATTAGGCATGGCGTTAAAAGAGCGAGGCTACGATGCGCGCTCATATACTGGCTCACAAGTGCATATTTTAACTGACAGCTCCCATACTAAAGCACGCATTCTTGATATTGATGAATCAAAAATTCGTTCAGACTTAGATAAAGGTCGCATTGTTATAGTCGCTGGTTTCCAGGGCAAAGATGAGCACGGAAATATCACAACCTTAGGGCGTGGTGGCTCAGATACGACTGCTGTTGCCCTCGCTGCAGCTCTAAAAGCAGACGAATGTCAGATTTATACAGATGTCGATGGTGTCTATACCACTGATCCTAGAGTGGTACCGGATGCTCGACGTCTGGAAAAAATTACCTTTGAAGAAATGCTGGAAATGGCCAGTTTGGGCTCAAAAGTACTGCAAATTCGTTCTGTCGAGTTTGCCGGTAAATATAATGTAAAATTACGGGTGCTCTCATCGTTTAAAGAAGGGCCAGGTACTCTGATTACCTATGAGGAAGACAATATGGAACAGGCAGCCATTTCAGGAATCGCCTTTAATCGCGATGAAGCCAAGCTCACTATCTTAGGTGTGCCGGATCAACCCGGTGTGGCTCACAATATCTTAGGCTCAATTGGTGATGCCAATATTGAAGTCGATATGATTATCCAGAATGTGGGTGCTGATGGCACAACCGATTTCACTTTCACTGTACACCGTAACGATTATGACAATGCCTTGGATATTTTGAATAAAACATCTAAAGATCTGGGGGCACGTGAAGTTGTAGGTGATAACGCCATTGTGAAGATATCCCTCGTTGGTGTTGGAATGCGTTCGCATGCAGGTATCGCTAGCCAGATGTTTAAGGCCTTGGCAGATGAAGGCATCAATATTCGTATGATTTCGACCTCTGAAATCAAGATTTCAGTTGTGGTTGATGAAAAGTATTTGGAACTGGGCGTACGCGCTCTGCATTCAGAGTTTGGTCTGGATGAGGCTAAGGATTAAGGGAATAGGCCAATAATTCGCTAAATGTCACTTATATATTAAGTAATTAGACATTTTTTAAAGTTTCTTTTCTATATGTCGATATAGAGGTTGAGCGTGTCATAACTGAGCTAGTTTCACTAGATTCTACAAGGACACAGAAGGAACTGTAATGAAAGATTTAAGTTTGAGGAGTAAATAGGTATGTTAATTTTAACAAGACGAGTTGGTGAAACGCTCATGATCGGTGACGAAGTGACCGTGACTGTCCTTGGCGTCAAAGGCAACCAGGTACGTATTGGTGTTAACGCTCCGCGTGATGTTTCTGTCCATCGTGAAGAAATATATGAACGCATTCAGAATGAAGCAAAAGAATCAGGTAACGAGTAAGAAAAATACACTATTAGCGCCATAAAGGCTTTACCTCGGCTTAGTCCTTCAGTATCCTTGCGCACTTGTTGAATACTGGAGAAGTGGCCGAGCGGCTGAAGGCGCGCCCCTGCTAAGGGTGTATAGGTTAATCCCTATCGAGGGTTCGAATCCCTCCTTCTCCGCCATTATTCACAACTAACAAAGCATTAAATATTGGAATTAAAATAGATTCCATGTATAGTGCACACGCTCAAAAGCGCCCGTAGCTCAGCTGGATAGAGTACTCGGCTACGAACCGAGCGGTCACACGTTCGAATCGTGTCGGGCGCACCACCTTAAAGAAAAGCTTACGTTTATGACGTAAGCTTTTTTTGTTTCTAGAGTCGTATTTTATGGGATGGGGATAGATTGCCTAACCAGGTATTTACACAGGTCTATTCATGAATTCAGGATAGGGGAACCTTAATCCAGAAACGACTTCCTTCTCCGACTGTACTTTCGAAGCCAATAGTACCATTCATTTTGTCTATTAATTTCTTGGATATTGCTAAACCCAGACCTGCACCAATAATATTGGAGCACTCTTGTCCTGCTCTATCGAAGATCTTAAAAAGATCATCATGATGGAGAGAGTCTATGCCTATTCCTGTGTCTGTAATTGAAAGGCAGAGCATTTTTTCATCTTCAAGTGAATAATCTATTATCACACTCCCGTTTTTATTATTGTATTTTATAGCATTAGATAGCAGGTTTAATATGACCTGCTTAAATCGTTTATCGTCTACATATACTTTTATATCCGGTAACAAATCAACTTTATTATCTATTTGAATTGACATTTCTTCTGCAGAAGATTTCACCATAGATAAGCAAAAGTTAAGAACCTCTTTAAGGTTATAACTTTCAATACATAATTTTACTTTACCGGATTCTATTAGTGATAACTCCAATAAACCATCAATCAACTCTAATAAATGTTTACCTGCATAGCTGATTTCTCGGATGTTTTCTTTTGTAAGTTCATCTTTCGTATCAACCTCAATGAGTTGAGAGTAACCAAGAATGGCATTCAATGGTGTTCGCATTTCATGGCTCATACTTGATAAGAACAGGCTTTTTGCCCTGTTTGCGCGATCAGCTTCTTGTTTAGCGCTGATTAACGCTTCTTGACGCTGTTTTTCTTTAGATTGAGCAACCTCAAGTGACGAAGTCATATTGTTAATGCCTTTAGTCAGTTCAGCAAGTTCACCAGAAAAGTTGATAGGGATTCTATATTCTAAATTTCCTTGTTTTATTATATTTACACCGGTGTAAATTTGGCTGATAGGTTTAGTTACACTGCGTGAAAAAAGTAGTGCAATAAATATTGTTGCTAGAGTTAAAAATAATGTTGTAAAAATACCATTTCTTATTATTTCAGCCTTGAGTAATTTTGCGGAATTCAAATCAATAACAATGTGAACGGAGCCAAGAATGATATTAGTTTTAGACTTTTCGTCAAACATGTTATTTATATCATTTATTTCAATTGTTGTTTTTATAATCGCTGAAGTAAATGTTTTATAAGTGTTGTTATCTAAATTCTGTATATCAATATTTACATAGTTGTTGTTGAGTCTTTTTAGAACAGTTGATTTATTGTTGTCTTCAATATATATGGCAACAATATTCTGTTGATTTATCGTATGCGTCAGTGTTGATTCAAGGTATTCGAAACTATTAGAAAATATTCCATATTCGCTCATTATTGATAAATAACTTGCAATATTATTACCTTCGTCATTAGTTCTCTTATTTAATTCATCAACTCGTCCTGAAATAAGTATAAAAGCGAGAATAAGAGCTGTTGTAATAACAGGCAATACAGTGACTAAGAGTATATTTGTTCTGAATCGAGTGCTTATCATTTTAATTTTCTCTTGATCACGTTTTCCGAATCAATATTTATATTCAGAGAACGTGCGACAGAAGAATTAATTTCAATCGTAAAATTATCCGGGTAGTATTTTTTTTGTTTCTGCGGTCCATCTTTGATGATGCTATTAACAATATTTGCAGTTTTTTCTGCAATATTATCAGTGCTTGAATACAGACTGATTAGTGCGCCGGCTTTAGCAAAGGATTTTGAATATGCAATTATTGGTACGTTTGCATGGTAACTGGATAAGATAATACTTTTTGCATTATTTGCGTTGTATATAGCAGGATTTGGTAACGCTAGTAAAACGTCATTACTGGTTAGTTCATTTATAAACATCCGAGAGATATTCTTGTTTTTTTGTATACTGATTTCTTTGTAGACAATGCCGTTATTTTTAGATGCGGATTTTACTTGCTGAGAGATTTTTGAATTTGTATGTGTAGTTGCGAGGACTAAATTTTTTCCTTTGGGAAATAATATTTTAAATAATTTTATGTAGCGGCTAACTGGTTGGTTTATATATATTTTATAGCATGTTGTTTTTTTGCATGGTGTTTTTCTTTGCAACGCTTCATTATCTGGAATTAATGAATAAACAATATTTCCATTTGTTTTATGATTTGATAGAGTCCTGGCTGCTTTATATCCTATGGAAACTATAAAGTTATATTGGCTTAATGTTTCGTTATTGATCTCGGAATAACTGGTTTTTGTTATAATAATATTTGTATGTAATTTTTTTTCCAGCTGAGAGTAAAAATTTTGATATATTTCTCCTTTGCTACTCATAACAGCCAGAACACGTTCTTGAGAATAAGCGAAGGATGGTATTAATAGAAGACAAAAAAGTCCCAGCTTTGCGTATAAAGGCAAATTGCGGCGTAAAAATTTAATATGAAAGCTATTCAAAAAATATATTGTGTATTTATAGCTCTAAACTAAAGCTTATATACCCTTGTCGGTCATAGTTGTTATATAGTCGAGTGTCGATTTTTTCATTCGTCGCATTTTGCAGCACTAATTTTATTTTTGAATTATACCCAGCAAGTTTAAACGATTTTGAAAGAGTGAGGTCAAGACGTTTTCTTGGTGCTTGTTGATTGGTTGTACAACAAAGTTGCTGGTAGCTGCCTGTGTAATAATATCCGAGTGAGCCGCCAAATTTATTGCCGAAGTTATGCATAATGAGTAATGAAACAATATCTTCAGGTGCGCCTGTTTCATACTGGGCAGGATTACCATATGGTAAGTTACCTGCTTTAATCGTTGATCTGGTATAGTTGAGTGTGGCTTTAGTATTCTCAAACTTATGAGAAAGTGTTGCTTCAAACCCTGTTATAGTGAACTCATTGCCCTGCAAAAAACCGCCAGTTACGAGGTCATCATCAAGTACAATAACATCGGTAAGCCAGTTCTTATAAACACGTAGATCAATTTCTGTCGCATTATTATTCAATGTGCCTATATAGCCAATATCCAGAGATTTAATTTGTTCAGGTTTTAAATTAGACAGATCACTCCATACGATCAAATCATTAGACAAGTCGGGTACGTATACTACGTAATTGGTATATTCTTCGAATACAAAAGGGCTACGTGTTGATTCGGCATATGAAATGCGAGCCGTATGATTTTTACTAATATGGTGGTTTAATGCAATGCGTGGTGATGTGGTTGCACCACCTGTATTATTATCATCATGTAGTACACCCAGATTAAGAATATTATTTTTATTTAATTGCAACTCAGTATTTATAAAAAATTGACTGGTAGCTATATCAATATTTGTGTTGAATAAATAGTCTGGCGCAATTGTATTATCTTCTCTGTAAAGCGCACCTAAGGTTAAACTATACCTGTCAGAGTATATCGAATAAGAGAGTTCAAGATTTTTACGATTAGTGGTTACGCTTTCATCTATAGGCACTAGGCCTAAGCCATCACTGGTATAGTCACCAATGTAAGTGTTGTTGTCTTTAAAAGTTTGTTGATAATAATTCAAGGTAAAAATATCACCATCAGTAAATGTATGTACCCATTTACTTTGTCCAGCCAATTGTTGAATGCTCTTTATGTGGTCTGGTGTGGTGTCATTTAGGCCCTCTGTGCCGTCTTCCTGATAATCACCTGAATTGTAGTTAAGAGAAAAAGTGATAACATCATTATTACTGGCCTGGTAATCTCCCCTGAAATTTGCAATCGTTAATTCTTTGCTATCGTGCCTTTCTTTGAAGCCATCATCTTTTCTTGCGCCAAGTGATAACTTGTAATCGAAATTACCGTTACTGTCACCCATAGTGGCATATTGCTCACTACGTCCATTTACACCCTGGTTAACCTTAAACTTAAAACCTTTATCTAATGCGGCATGCCGGGTGATAATACTGATAACACCTGTCATTGCATTAGGGCCGTAACTTGCTGAGCTGGGGCCACGAATAACTTCGATGCGTTCAATATCATCAATAGTAATACCGAGTTGTGTCCATGGCATTTCACCAAATATTGGTGTGTAGACTGACATACCATCAATCAGAACCTGAAATCTTACTGTATAGCGATCAAAAAGGAATTGATAACCTGCATTTCCAATATGTCCGCTGTCATAGTTTACGAGCATACCGGGCGCTAATCTTAATAAATCTACTATTTCAGTGAAGCCGGATGCTTCAATCATCTCTCGGTCAATAATAGTGGTTGCAGTAGGGGAGTTCTTCTTTGATTGCTTTAGTCGTGTTGCTGTGAGGACAACGGGCATATCATTAAAAAAATCACTTTCGGTTAATTGGGCAAGCGTTGATTCTTGAGCTGAACTTGTATTCGACAGTATTTGTGTAAGCAATATAAGTGTTGTTAACGACGATTTATTGAACATATTGCCAGTGCTAGCCTTTTTGTATTTCATGTAAAAAAATGCATTTTCGCATAAATAATCGCTCAGAATAATTATTGTATATGAAAAATATCACATGGTATGGGTGGTTAACACTAGGGTATACCCTATGCTAGCCTGCGATTATTAACTGATTGATTTTTATATGTTATTTCTGAATAGCGATGAGAAGAGGAGCTTGCTAATGGTTGAAAATCGTTTACTCAACCCACTTTCGAGCTTCTTCAACTGTTTTGAAAATTTCACATTTAAAATATCTGTTTTTCATTTCACTGCGGTAGCTATTTGCCAGTTCCAGTAGGGAATCTTGGTTGACAACTATCGCGATATTAAATTTGCCTTTGGTTTCCGAGATGATGTCGTCTGTTGCGGCATATATTTTGGTATGACTGGCATCGAGTGAAACGCCGGATATTTCAGTAAAGTCATTAATGATATATGCAATTTTCGCAAAACCGGGATGTTCATGCAGGGCAAAATTTGAAGACAGAATTTCTTCTGGTTGGATATTTCCAGTGAATTTTCGGAGGATTCCCTTCTTCTCCCATGTGTTGGTATGTGGCATAAAATGATTCTTAATTTCAATAACGGGGATTCGTGCAATGTTGATGATCATTATACAAGAAGGGAGCGCTCCCTTCTTATTGGGGAATACCCTAGACTTTCAGGGGGGGGTATGAAATAAGCATTTTTTCTGACACGGGGAAAATAACAAATAATATTATTCATTCGGATCGTTAAGAGAATCTTGGTTGTTATCAAGAGCATCACGAATATATGTTAGTAATTCCGCATTGTCATAAGGTTTGGATAATATGTTTAAGTCTGTAGTATCGATGTTTAATTTTTTTGCATCATTAAATCCACTTGTTAGTTGAATTTTTATATGAGGATATTTCTCTTCAACTATTTGGGCCAGTTCATAACCATTCATATGCGGCATGATAATGTCACTAAAGAGTAAATGAACGGCTTCGGTTTCTAAAACCTTTAATGCTTGTTCTGCGCTATTTGCTGTGAGTACATGGTAACCTTTCGCTTCTAATACATCTGTTGCCATATTACATAAAGAAATTTCATCATCAACGATTAAGATAGTTTCATCCCCTCTTGGGACGGAAGAAGATGTAAGTTTATTATTAGTTGGCGTAAGTTCATCCTCTGTGTACTTTCGCGGAAAGTACAATGTAAATGTTGTACCGATATTTATTTTAGATTGCACATAAATCGTACCATCACTTCTTTTTGTAAAACCATATACCTGACTCAAACCTAAACCCGTTCCATCATCTCCTTTGGTTGAAAAGAAAGGATCAAATATTTTTGATATGGTTTCGTTAGTCATACCAGAACCAGAATCGGACAAAGATACCGCAACATAATCACCCTCAGCTAATTCAAGTACATCTGCTTCGGTCTGACTCAAACTGGTATTATAGGTAGAGATATCCAATGCGCCATTCGTTTCAATGGCATGCGATGTATTAATAGCCATGTTAATAATGGCATCATTGAAATCTCCCGGGTCAAGTATGCACAACCAAAGATCTTCTGCTAAATTAAGAGTGAGTTCAATTCTTGCGGTAAGTGTTTTTTCTAATAAATTCTGCTGTTGTTGCAGTAGGAAATTAATATTAACAACTTCTGTTTCTGATGTTTTATAGCGTGAAAAAGTCATTAGCTTTTCTGTTAATGCTCTGGCACGTTCACCAGCGGTTTGAATTTGTACAACATATTTGGTGGCTTTTTCTTTACCTGCGACTTGCGCAAGTAATAGCTCTGAATAGCCAAGTACGATGCCCATCATGTTATTATAATCATGTGCAATACCACCGGTTAATTTTCCTAAGGCATCCATCTTTTGAGTGCGTTTTAATTGTTCTTCTTTTTCTTTTAGTTCGGTAATATCCTGTATAGTACCTAATGAATCCAGGGCATTCCCATTTTCATCGTAATAAGTTTCTGCATGTTCTCTTACATGTTTAATGGTTCCGTCATTAAGCAGGATGCGATGGTCAACATCATAAGGTGTTTTATTTTTTACTGCTTGATGGTATGTGTCATCAACAATAAACTTATCATCAGGATGAACAAAAGAAATAAATAATTCATATGACGGCTGATCTTTTTCAGAGTCAAGTCCAAAAATTCGAAACACTTCATTAGACCAGTGTAACTTATTGTTTTTTATGTCCAGTTCCCAGCTTCCAATATGAGTTATTCTTTGAGCTGCGCTGAGTAAATTTTCACTTTCACGTAAAGATTTTTCTGCCTGAATCTTTTTGTCTAACATAAGGTTAGCAGAAGTGGATAACGCTTTAAATTCGATAAATTTAAATGAGTCAGTGTTGATTTTCTCAGCTTTTTCAGAAACAGTGGTGAAGAAGGATAAAAATAAACCAATTTCAGCTGTAAATCGATTGGCAAACTGATTTGAAATATAAATTATAAAAATACTGCTTAATATAACGATGAAAAAAATGTAAGCGATTTTTTTGATTAATTCATTTTTTAATTTTTCATTTTGTTGTTGAATTATATTCTGTATATCATCAATGTACAGTCCAGTGCCAATCATCCAGCGCCAGTCCTGGACGCCTTTTATAAAGCTCATTTTCGGTGAAGGATTTGAGGAAGAAGGTTTATTCCAGACATAATAAATAAAATCACCTGCTGGATTTTTTACTGCATTACGTTCTTCTAAAAAAACATTCATGCCATTAGGATCTAGAAGTTTAGACATGTTTTTACCAATCAAATGTTTTTGACTGGAATTCATGAGGACATTGCCATCGAAATCAACTACAAAAATATAACGGTTTTTCCCAAATTTAGTTTTTTCTATATGGTTAAGAATTTCTTTTTGTAAATTCTTTTCCATATTTTCCACATGGTCGTCTGTAGCAATAGCCCAGTTAAACGGTTTGAAATATTTAACAAATGTTATTTTATTTTTTTCCAGGGTTTTGTTTTTTGGAGATGAATGTTTGTAGGATAAATATCCTTCTTTTGATTTTTTTACAATGGAAAATAAATCTTTAACGACTTTTTGTCCCTGTGAATTTATTAAATTTAAATGGTTTTTTCCTTC